>NZ_JBHYUG010000071.1:33631-40677 GCF_042749375.1 Streptomyces sp. NPDC059477
GCGCGGGCGCCCCCCCGTGGCCCCCACCCCGGGGTCCAACAACCGCCCCCGCGGCCGCACACCCGGGCCCGCCTGGGAGACCGTGGCGGGCCCCCCCTTCACATCGCCGCCCACCGAACCTCCTTCTCCCGGCCGTCGCCAGCCGAGCCCTCTTCTCTCGGCCGCCGCCAGCCGAACCCACTTCTCCCGACCCCCGGCTGCCGAGCCCCCTTCTCCCGCTCGCCAGCTACCGAGCCTCCTTCTCCCGGCCGCCGCCCACCGAGCCCCCTACTCCCGCTCGCCGCCTACCGAGCCCCCTTCTCCCCCTCCTCCACAACGGAGTTGTACGCCGCGACCAGCGCCCGCCGGGCCACCCGCTCCACCGGCCGCAGCGCGGCCCCCCGCGCCGCCATCTCCGACGCGCTCACCGCCCCGGCCCGCACATCCCCGCTCGCGTGGCTCTCCTGCGCCACGGAGATCAGCAGCCCCACCCGCTGCGCCAGCTCCAGCACCCGTACGGCGCGCGGCGGATACCCCGGCGCCAGCACCTCGCGTCCCCGCTCGGCCCGCGCCCGGTACGCGTCGATCGCCGCCTCCGCGACCGGCCCCGAGGCGGCCACGTCCAGCCGCGTCAGCACCTGGGTCGCCTCCCGCAGCGCCTCCGCCAGCTCCCGCTCCGCCTCGCCGAGCGAGGGCACATCGGCGGGCGGCGCCTCCCGTACGGCGAGACAGTGCCAGACGACCTCGACATGGACGTCGCCCCGCGGCCCGGCCTCGGACACCTCCGGCACCAGACCCAGCGCGGCGCCATGACAGATCACCGCCTCCTCGGCGTCCAACGCGCGCGCGTTGAAGTCCGGCGGGCCGCTCAGCCCCAGCGGATGCCCGGGCGCCGGCAGGGCGATCCGCAGCCCCCTCGTCCCGAGCGAGCGCAGCCGGCCGAGCGCGAGCGTGAGCCCGACCGGAGCGGACTCACCGGGCAGTCCCGCCACCCGGTGCACGGCGTCCTCCCCGACGATGGCGAGCACGGCGTCATCCGGCGAGACAAATCCGGCAAGAAGAGCATTTCCCCAAGCGGCGAGGCGTCCAGAGCGCGGTTCCGAAAGCATGGGTCCACCCTAAGGACCGGACCGATGGACGGGAGCGGGCGACCTGTGGCGTAGATTTCCTTGAGGGCCTGCGCCCGCGGGCGCGGCGGACCCGAGCCACAGGCGTACGCGACTGCCGAGACCGGCCACACTGCAAGGGGAGACAACGCGCTCATGAGCGATGTTCTGGAGCTTCAGGACGTATCCGTCATCCGCGAGGGCCGCGCGCTGGTGGAGCAGGTCTCGTGGTCGGTCAAGGAAGGCGAACGCTGGGTCATCCTCGGCCCCAACGGCGCCGGCAAGACCACCCTCCTCAATGTCGCCTCCAGCTACGTCTTCCCCAGCAAGGGCACCGCCACCATCCTCGGCGACACCATGGGCAAGGTCGACGTCTTCGACCTGCGCCCCCGCATCGGCATGGCCGGCATCGCCCTCGCCGAGAAGCTCCCCAAGCGCCAGACCGTCCTGCACACCGTGCTCACCGCCGCGTACGGCATGACCGCCACCTGGCACGAGGACTACGACGAGATCGACGAGCAGCGCGCCCGTGCCTTCCTCGACCGCCTCGGCATGTCCGACTACCTGGACCGCCGCTTCGGCACCCTCTCCGAGGGCGAGCGCAAGCGCACCCTGATCGCCCGTGCCCTGATGACCGACCCCGAACTCCTCCTGCTCGACGAGCCCGCCGCCGGACTCGACCTCGGCGGCCGTGAGGACCTCGTGCGCCGCCTCGGCCGGCTCGCCCGCGACCCGATCGCCCCCTCCATGATCATGGTCACCCACCATGTCGAGGAGATCGCCCCCGGCTTCACCCACGTCCTCATGATCCGCCAGGGCAAGGTCCTCGCCGCCGGCCCGCTGGAACTCGAACTCAGCTCCCGCAACCTCTCCCTCTGCTTCGGCCTCCCGCTCGTCGTCGAGCAGGTCGGCGACCGCTGGACGGCACGGGGCCTCCCGCTGTCCTGAAACCTCCCGAACCCCCAAGAAAACCGGGGGTCCACAACCCCTTTTGCGCCCTGTCCGCGAACCGACCCGCGGTCATACCATTGACCCTGTGGACAACATCGACGCATGGGTCTGGTGGCTCATCGGCGCGGCAGCACTCGGCATCCCGCTCGTGGTGACCACGATGCCGGAGTTCGGGATGTTCGCCGTCGGCGCCCTCGCGGCGGCCGGCGTGGCAGGGCTCGGCGGCGGTGTCGTCGCCCAGGTGCTCGTCTTCGTGAGCGTCTCCGTCGCCCTGGTCGCCGTCGTCCGCCCCATCGCGGCCCGGCATCGCCGGCAGAGCCCCCAACTGGCCACCGGCATCGACGCGTTGAAGGGCAGACAGGCCGTCGTCCTGGAGCGCGTCGACGGCTCGGGCAGCGGCAGGATCAAGCTCGCCGGTGAGATCTGGTCGGCCCGCTCCCTGGACGCCGACCGCAGCTACGAGGCGGGCCAGCAAGTGGACGTCGTCGACATCGAGGGAGCCACCGCGATCGTCATCTGACCTCCGCGGGACCCAACTGACCGAACATCCCCCGAGGCCTACGACGGTCTGACAGACTCGACCAGCAAGATCTTCAACAAGCATAAGATCTGCAACCGTAGGTCCGCCAAGGCGGAGAAGGGTACGGGCAGCGACGATGGAACCGGTCATCATCGTCTTGATCATCCTGGTGGTGTTGGTCTTCATCGCCCTGATCAAGACGATCCAAGTCATCCCGCAGGCGAGCGCCGCGATCGTGGAACGCTTCGGCCGTTACACGCGGACGCTCAACGCGGGCCTGAACATTGTCGTGCCGTTCATCGACACCATCCGCAACCGCATCGACCTGCGTGAACAGGTCGTCCCCTTCCCGCCGCAGCCGGTGATCACCCAGGACAACCTGGTCGTCAACATCGACACGGTCATCTACTACCAGGTCACCGACGCCCGCGCCGCGACCTACGAAGTCGCCAGCTACATCCAGGCGATCGAACAGCTCACGGTCACCACCCTGCGCAACATCATCGGTGGCATGGACCTGGAGCGCACCCTCACCTCCCGCGAGGAGATCAACGCGGCCCTGCGCGGCGTCCTCGACGAGGCCACCGGCAAATGGGGCATCCGCGTCAACCGCGTCGAACTGAAGGCGATCGAGCCGCCCACCTCCATCCAGGACTCGATGGAGAAGCAGATGCGCGCCGACCGCGACAAGCGCGCCGCGATCCTCCAGGCCGAAGGTGTCCGCCAGTCCGAGATCCTGCGCGCCGAGGGCGAGAAGCAGTCCCAGATCCTGCGCGCCGAAGGTGAGGCCAAGGCAGCCGCCCTGCGCGCCGAGGGCGAGGCCCAGGCGGTCCGTACGGTCTTCGAGGCCATCCACGCAGGAGACCCCGACCAGAAGCTGCTCAGCTACCAGTACCTCCAGATGCTCCCGAAGATCGCCGAGGGCAACGCCAACAAGCTCTGGATCGTCCCCAGCGAGATCGGCGACGCCCTCAAGGGTCTCTCCGGCGCCATGGGCAACTTCGGCGGCCTGGGCGGAGGCAACGGCCAGAGCGCGCCGGCCCCGGCCCCGACGGAACGCCGCGAGAAGCCGTCGATCGACTGACCGGCAGGACCTGGAAACGCGGAGTCCCCGCACCCACCACGAGGGTGCGGGGACTCCGCGTTTCCGGCGACACTCAAAGCACCACCACAGGACCTGCCAAGCCCTGCGGTGAAAGACCCTAAGCGGCGGCCGACGCCAGCCAGTCGGGCAGCGCCGCATAGTCGTCCTGGGCCAGCGTCAGCAGCATCGCGTCCGCGGGGGTCGGCTCGAACGGCTCCCGGAGCAGCGGCATCCCCGCCTCGTCCGGCGTCCGATTCGCCTTGCGGTGATTGTCCTCCGCGCACGAGGCCACCGTGTTCAGCCAGCTGTCCTGCCCGCCCTGCGACCTCGGCAGCACATGGTCCACGGTCGTCGCCCGCCGCCCGCAGTACGCGCACCGGTGCCGGTCCCGCACCAGCACGCCCCGCCTGGACCACGGTGCTTGTCTTCGGAACGGCACCCTCACATACCGGCACAGCCGGATCACCCGGGGCGCCGGTATGTCCACGGCCGCTCCGCGCATCCGCAGTTCGGGGTGGGCCTGCTCGACGACGGCCTTGTCCTGGAGCACCAGCACGACGGCTCGATTCAGCGTCACCGTCGACAGCGGCTCAAAGCTCGCGTTGAGCACCAGCGTGTCGCGCATTTCCCGCCCACCTCCCGTGTCGCACCCGCCCACCCCCTGGCGGGCTGGGGTCAACTCTGGCCGGGCACGCCGAGATGGACAACGCAATATCCGCTGCTCCGCGAGGGATGGCCCCGAGAGGTGACCCTCGCGCCCCCGGCAACAAAAATGCCCGCCTCTGATCACTTCCAAGACCAGAGGCGGGCAAACGTTCGGTGAACCCTCAACGGACCGAACCGCGGATCAGCCCTGCCCGGTGTTCTCGTACTCACCGATCAGCTGAGCCCGCGCCAGCGTGTGGAACCGCAGGTTGAAGCCGACCACGGCCGGACTGGCGTCCGCGTCCGGACCGAGCTTCTCCTGGTCCACCGCGTACACCGTGAAGACGTACCGGTGCGGCCCGTCGCCGGGCGGCGGCGCGGCACCGCCGAAGTCCTTCGTGCCGTAGTCGTTGCGCGCGTGGACGGCGCCCTCGGGCAGCCCCTCGAACTTGCCGCCGCCCGCACCGGCCGGCAGCTCGGCCACCGATGCCGGGATGTCGAACAGCACCCAGTGCCAGAACCCGCTGCCCGTAGGGGCGTCGGGGTCGTAGCAGGTCACGGCGAAGCTCTTGGTCTCCGGCGGGAACCCCTCCCACCGCAGCTGCGGCGAGACGTTGCCCGCCGCGAAGACCTGAGCGTCCTTGAGGGTCGCGCCCTCCTCGACGTCCTCACTCGTGACCGTGAAGGCGGGCACGGGCGGGTGGAAGTCGTGGGGGAGGGGCCGCCTCTTCGGCTCGGTCACTCGGTACCTCCTGATCGGATGGTTCAGTGGCTCAGTGGTCCACGAGCCTAGAACCAGTTGCGCTTGCTGCCGACCTCGGACAGCCACTGGTTGAGGTAGGCCCCCCAGTCGGTCGTGTGGTAGTCGTGCAGGCCCACCTGGAACGAGCGGAAGGTGTCGCTGCTCTCGCTGAACAGCCCCGGCTTCTTGTCCATCTCCAGCACCACGTCCATGGCGTCGGAGTCGGCCACGAAGCTCAGCTCGACCTGGTTCAGCCCCCGGTACTGCTGCGGCGGCAGGAACTCGATCTCCTGGTAGAACGGCAGCTTCTGCCGCGTCCCGCGGATGTGACCGCGCTCCATGTCCGCGTTCTTGAACCGGAAGCCCAACTGGAGGAAGGCGTCCAGGATCGCCTTCTGCGCGGGCAGCGGATGCACGTTCACCGGGTCCAGGTCACCGGAGTCGACCGCACGCGCGATCTCCAGCTCGGTGGTGACACCGATGTGCATGGCCGGCAGGGCGTGTCCGTCGATCATCGTGATCGGCGTCTCCCACGGGATCTCCAGCCCGAACGGGACCGTGTGCACCTGCCCGGCCGTCAGCGTGAAGGCGCCCCCGAGCCGCAGCTTCGAGAACTCGATGTCCTGCTTGTACTCGGAGTCCTGGGTCTCCACCTCGACCTTGGCCTGGAGCCCGACCGACAGCGCCTCGATCTGCTGGTCGACGGACCCGCCCTGGATCCGCACCTCACCCTGGACGACCCCACCCGGCACGACATTGACCTCGGTCAGCACGGTCTCCACGGAGGCCCCGCCGGCTCCCAGGCTCGCGAGCAGCTTCTTGAACGCCATGTCACTCCCTCTCACGCTGTGCGCACGTGAACATCGATCCGGTAATCCCTGAACCCTAGAAACGCGATCCGGACGTGTCCGGTTCCGTGCCCCCACCCTGGCAAGGCGAAGGCCCCCTGACCACCCTGTGCCGCCCACCCGTCTGCACTACCCTCGGACGGCGTGATCGCGACCCCCGACCGTACGCCCCTGCCCAGGCACTTCTTCGACCGCCCCGTCCTCGACGTAGCCCCCGACCTCCTGGGCCGCATCCTTCTCCGCAGCACCCCGGACGGCCCGATCGCCGTACGCATCACAGAGGTCGAGGCATACGACGGCGCCAACGACCCCGGCTCCCACGCGTACCGGGGCCGCACCCCCCGCACGGCCGTGATGTTCGGCCCGCCCGGCCATGTGTATGTCTACTTCACCTACGGCATGTGGCACTGCATGAACCTGGTCTGCGGACCGGACGGCGTCGCGAGTGCGGTCCTGCTCCGCGCCGGCGAGATCATCGAGGGCGCCGACCTCGCCCGCAAACGTCGACTCTCGGCCCGAAATGACCGAGAACTGGCCAAAGGCCCCGCCCGCCTCGCCACCGCCCTGGATGTGGACCGAGCCCTGGACGGCACGGACGCCTGCGCGGCCGGCGAAACCCCCCTGCGCATACTGACCGGCGCCCCCGCCCCCACTGACCAGGTACGCAATGGCCCGCGCACGGGGGTGTCCGGCGACGGTGGCGACGGAGACATCCACCCATGGCGCTTCTGGATCGCCAACGACCCTACGGTGAGCCCCTATCGAGCCCACACCCCAAGGCATCGCTCAAGTTGACGCGCCCACGGAAGGTGCGTAACGTAGCCCGAGCCGCTGAACCGGGTACTGCGCTTGTCAGCAGCCGGAGCGGCCACCCCACTAGTTACGAGAACCCTTGATCGGGTCGATTCAGTCGTGTCTGCATGCCTGAATTCGAATCCCGTGAACCCCGATTATGAATCGGAGCGGGAACCCGCTAACGTAGTGAATGTCGAAAGGCCGCAGGGCGAAAAGCCCAAAGCCCCAGACAATCCCGCCGACAGGGAATCGGATCGAGAAAAGGATCTGATAGAGTCGGAGACACCGAAGGGAAGCCCGGAGGAAAGCCCGAGAGGGTGAGTACAAAGGAAGCGTCCGTTCCTTGAGAACTCAACAGCGTGCCAAAAATCAACGC
>NZ_JBHYUG010000072.1:0-10954 GCF_042749375.1 Streptomyces sp. NPDC059477
GACCGCGAGATCCACCCCTTCCGCAGCTGGGACATCGTCCGGTCGATCCACGACCAGCTGCGCATGCTGGAGCGCGGCCCGCTGAACACCGGCGGCTTCACCAAACCCTCGATACGCCACTGGATCGTCAGCCCGATCGGCGAGAACGCCGGTTCGGTGTCCCGACCCGAAGGCACCGACATCGAGGCATTCCAGTACAAACCGCACGCGATACAGGAGATCTGCAACAAGCAGCAGTTCGGCGCGGGCAACCGGCACTACCTGGGCGTCCAGTGGACCCTGTGGGACGGCCAGCTGGTCATCACCATGATGATCACGGTCACGGTGCTGCACTCCACCCTGCGCATCGAGGTCACCGGACACGCCCTCGGGCCGGTGAACTCCCTGTTCACCACCAAGTCCTCGGCCCCCACCAAGTCCGTCCAGAAGGCGTTCAAGCCGTGGGAGAACCGCACGGTGAAGCTCCCCCTGATCAGCACCAACGAGGTGGTCCGCCTCGCCGTCCGCGCCCCGCTGACCTGGTATCCCCCGCTGCTGAACTGGCTCGGCGGCTCGGTCGGCCTGCCCGAGCCCTTCGGCCTGCGGCACGCCTGGGCCGACCAGCCCTGGCGCCACCGCTTCATGGCCGACGACGCCCTGCGCGCGGCCACCCCGGTCCTGCGCGTCGTCCACGCCGCCGCGATCCGCGTCCTGAAGGAGAACGGCGTCGACACGGAGAAGTTCGGCGCGAGGTCGTCGTTCCTGTCCGGCGCGGTCCAGGACGCCTCCCCGAGGAAGGCGGACCTGTACGACGCGTGAGCCTCCGGCGGCTCGGCGTCGAAGGCGTGAGCCTCCGGCGGCGCCGTAGAAGGGGGGCGGGCCGCGGCCATCACAGGCTCGGGCCGCCCCGCCATTTCGGGCTCGGGCCGCGGCCCTTGCATGGCGGGGCCACGGACCCGCAACCCCGCGGCCCCCGGGACCCCCGTCTCCGGGACCCCGCTTCGGCCCCACACGGGCGTGGTCCTCGAACTCGAACTCCCCGGAGCGGGCACCCAGACGCGCCTAGCGCCTAATACCCTGGACGCGCCAGGGGCACCGGGGACGCCTGGGGCGCCGGAAATCCACCGCCCGCGACACAAAGCCGCCGCCCCCACGGCCCTCGGCCGGCAGAGCGCCCCCCTCAGGACCCCTCAGCCAGCCCCTCAGCCCTCCAGCCGGAAGCGCGCCCCTCAGCCCCCGCCCGGCCAAGCCTGAGCCAGCATCGTCCGCGTGTCCGCCAGCAGCTGCGGCAGCACCCGCGTATGCCCCACCACCGGCATGAAGTTCGTGTCCCCACCCCAGCGCGGCACGATGTGCTGGTGCAGATGCGCGGCGATACCGGCGCCCGCCACCGTCCCCTGGTTCATCCCGATGTTGAAGCCGTGCGCCCCCGACGCCGTCCGCAGCGCCGTCATGGCCTGCTTGGTCAGCTCGGCCAGCTCCGCCGTCTCCTCGACGGTGAGATCCGTGTAGTCGGCGACATGCCGATAGGGCACGGTCATCAGATGCCCCCCGTTGTACGGGTACAGATTCAGCACCGCGTACACCCGCTCGCCCCGCTGGACGATCAGCCCGTCCTCGTCGGATTTCGCCGGGATCGCGCAGAACGGGCAGCCGTCACCAGCCTCCGGACCGGTCGGCTTGTTCTCGCCCTGGATGTAGGCCATCCGGTGGGGCGTCCACAGACGCTGGAACGCGTCCTGTGTCCCCACCCCGATCTGCTGCTCCGGCTCACTCGTCATGCAAGGAAGCATATTGCTTCGCCCGTTCGCGGCGTGTCGCCGGGGAGGCCGGAAAGCCGTCGCGGGACCGGCCCGGCGAGGGACCAAGCTGGGCCGATGGACGACCTCCGCCGCACCGACCCGGCCCGCTGGGAGGATCGCGCCGAGGTGCCCCTCACCCTGGCGTCGCTGTGCTTCCTCGCCGCGTACGCGATCCTTGTGCTCGCCCCCGGCCTGGCCTCCGGCTGGCGGAACCTGTGCCTGGCGGTGCTGCTGGCGACCTGGGTGCTGTTCGCCCTCGACTACGCGGTGCGCTGGCGGCTCAGCGGACGCCGCTGGGGCTTCGTCCGCACCCACCCCCTGGACACCGTGACGCTGCTGCTGCCCCTGCTACGGCCGCTGCGCATCGTGCGGCTCTACGACACCGTCCAGCGCCGCCGAGGAAGGCCCCGGCTGCCGCTGTACGGCCGGGTGATGGTCTACGCCGGGCTGGCCGCCCTGCTCCTCGGTTTCGCGGGCGCCCTCGCCGTCTACCAGCAGGAGCGCGGCGCCCCGGGCGCGTCCATGCGGACCTTCGGCGACGCGGTGTGGTGGGCCTGCTCGACGCTCGCGACGGTCGGCTACGGCGACATCGTGCCGGTGACACCGACCGGCCGGCTGATCGCGGTCGGCATGATGGCGTGCGGCCTGGCCCTGCTGGGGGCGGTCACGGGGTCGTTCTCGTCCTGGCTGATCCACCGGTTCGCCCGCCCGGACGAGCAGGAGCCCCCGGCGAGGTGACCTCACCGGGGGCTCCGCGCACGCTCGCGGCGGCCCGTCAGACCTGCGCCCGCTCCTCCACGACCCGCACGATCTTCGCGATCGCCTCGTCGACCGGGATGCCGTTCTCCTGCGAACCGTCCCGGTACCGGAAGGACACCGCGCCGGCCGCCATGTCCTCATCACCCGCGATGACCATGAACGGCACCTTGGCCTTCTGGGCGTTGCGGATCTTCTTCTGCATCCGGTCGGACGACGAGTCGACCTCGACCCGCAGCCCCTTCTTCTTCGCGGCGGCGGCGAACTCCTCCAGATACTCCACGTGCGCGTCGCCGATCGGGATGCCGATCGCCTGCACCGGCGCCAGCCACGCCGGGAACGCCCCCGCGTAGTGCTCAAGGAGCACCGCGAAGAACCGCTCGATCGACCCGAACAGCGCGCGGTGGATCATCACCGGCCGCTGCTTGGAGCCGTCGGCGGAGGTGTACTCCAGGTCGAACCGCTCGGGCAGATTGAAGTCGAGCTGGATGGTCGACATCTGCCAGGTCCGGCCGATCGCGTCCTTCGTCTGCACGGAGATCTTCGGCCCGTAGAACGCGGCCCCGCCCGGGTCCGGCACCAGCGGCAGCCCCTGCTTCTCGGCGACCGCCCGCAGCGTCTCGGTCGCTTCCTCCCACGCCTCGTCGGACCCGACGAACTTGGTCTCGTCCTTGGTGGACAGCTCCAGATAGAAGTCCGTCAGCCCGTAGTCCCGCAGCAGCCCGAGCACGAAGGTCAGCGTCCGGTCCAGCTCCTCGGACATCTGCTCACGCGTGCAGTAGATGTGCGCGTCGTCCTGGGTGAAACCGCGCGCCCGCGTCAGACCGTGCACGACGCCCGACTTCTCGTACCGGTACACGGTGCCGAACTCGAAGAGCCGCAGCGGCAGTTCCCGGTAGGACCGCCCACGCGCGTCGAAGATCAGGTTGTGCATCGGGCAGTTCATGGGCTTGAGGTAGTAGTCCACGCCCTCGTCGAGCTGCATGGGCGGGTACATGCCGTCGGCGTACCAGTCCAGGTGCCCGGACGTCTCGAAGAGCTTCCCCTTGGTGGCGTGCGGGGTGTAGACGAACTCGTAGCCCTCTTCCTCGTGGCGGCGGCGCGAGTAGTCCTCCATGACCCGGCGGATGATGCCGCCCTTGGGGTGGAAGACGGCGAGGCCGGAGCCGATCTGCTCCGGGATGGAGAACAGGTCCAGCTCGCTGCCCAGCTTGCGGTGGTCGCGCTTCTCGGCCTCGGCGAGGAAGTCGAGATACGCCTTCAGCTCGTCCTTGGACGGCCAGGCGGTGCCGTAGATGCGCTGGAGCATCGGGTTCTTCTCGCTGCCGCGCCAGTAGGCGGCGGCGTTGCGCATCAGCTTGAACGCCGGGATCAGCCGGGTGGAGGGCAGGTGCGGGCCCCGGCACAGGTCCTTCCAGCACAGCTCGCCGGTCTTGGCGTCCAGGTTGTCGTAGATGGTCAGCTCACCGGCGCCGACCTCGACGTCCGCGCCGTCGTCGCTGGAGGGGGCGCCCTTGAGGCCGATCAGCTCCAGCTTGTACGGCTCGTCGGCCAGCTCCTCGCGGGCGGCCTCGTCGGTCACCACCCGGCGCGAGAACCGCTGCCCGCGCTTCTGGATCTCCTGCATCTTCTTCTCGACGGCCTTGAGATCCTCGGGCGTGAACGGCTTCGCCACGTCGAAGTCGTAGTAGAAGCCGTCCTTGACGGGCGGGCCGATGCCGAGCTTGGCCTCGGGGAACAGCTCCTGCACGGCCTGCGCCATGACGTGCGCGGTGGAGTGGCGCAGGATGTTCAGGCCGTCCTCGGAGGTGATCTCGACCGGCTCGACCGCGTCGCCGTCGGCCACCTCGTAGGCGAGGTCCTTCAGCTCGCCGGCCACCCGCGCGGCGATGATCGAGCGCTGGCCGGTGAAGAGGTCGGCGGCCGTCGTGCCCGTCGTCACCGTGCGCTCTTCCCGCTCGGAATCGCGTTGGATGATCACACGGACGTCTGACACCGGTCTCTCCTGACTGACGGGGGCCCGCACTCCTGCGCAGGGCATGGCATGGCGATGCCCAGCGATCCTACCGAGCCGCCGGGCCCCACCGCGAAACGGTCACGCCCGCCCGCCCACCGCACGCGCCGCCCAGCCGGTCAGTCCTCCCCGCTGCACGCCTCCTCGAAGAAGTCCAGGTTCTCCTGCAAGGACTTCATCAGCTGATCCCGCTCCTCCTCGTCCACCTGCACGGGTACGACGCCGCCCGCCCCGCTCAGCCGCCGGAATCCGCCCCGGCTCTCCAGCCGCCCGTGCACCCGGATCGGCAGCCCGACGAGGTGGGCGTGCCCGGCGATGCGGTAGTCCTCCTCGCCGAGGGTGAGCCGGACGTGCGGGATCTCGGCCCCGGCGAGCACGCGCAGCCGTACCGTGCCCTCGCCGCGCGGCTCCGGCCTGCGCATCCGCACCACGGTGCCGGTGATCCGCACCGGCACGGACGGCTCCGCGCGCAGATAGCGGGCGCCCGCCTCGCGCAGTACGGGCAGGTCGCCCGGCGAGAACTCGACGGCCTCGGCCGCCGCGACCGCCCCCTCGGGCGCCCCGGCGGCGGGCGCCCAGTCGACGGCGACCCGCGCGCCCTCGGTGCCCCGGACCAGCCCGATCAGCGCCTCGGTCAGCTCACGGCTGACGCCCGCCCCGACCGCGCCGTCGAAGGCGTCCATGCCGCCGGTGGCCCGCTGGTAGTCGATGGCCTCGCGCACCGCGTAGACGGCCTGGTGGAGCCGTTCGGACAGGGCCCGGCCGGTGTCGACGGGCACGAAGGCGGTGAGCCTGCGGCCCCCGTCTGCGGAGCCGGCCAGGACGGGTTCGAGGAGGGCGGCGGCGGGCCGCCGGTGCCGGTTGCCGTAGTACCCGGCCCGGGCGCGGGTGGCGAGCGCGGCGGCGAGCAGCGTCTGGCGGGCGGCGCCGCGCAACTGCTCCTCGACGGTCCAGGGCGCGGTCCCGGCCGGGCCCGCGGGCACGTCCCGCCACCAGCTGATCTCGTCGCTGGGCACGCTGAGCCCGACGAGCACCTCCCGGGCGGCGGGCGCGGTGCTGCGGGCGAGCGCGATCAGCGCCTCGCCGAGCAGATCGTCGCTGTCGGGGAAGGCGCGGCTCTCCGGTACGAGCAGGCTGGTGCCCCGGCCGCCGGGTCCGGGCGGGATCCAGCCGCCGTAGCGTCCGGCGGCGCCGCCGGACCGCTGCCAGCCGTGCCGGCGCAGCAGGGCGCCGAGCACGGCCGGATCGACCTGCTCGGGCCGGGGCGGGTGCTGCCGGGCGGGGTCGACCGGGTGGGGTCGTACGGGCCTCAGGGGTTCGTCGAGCGGGCGGTGGGTCATGGTCTGCCTCCCGTTCCGACGCGCGTCATGATCTCGCACAGCGCCCGGTCGTCGAAGATCTTGGCGGTCGGTATCCGTACGGTGGTCCGGTGCCGGCCGGTGACCGGGTGTCCGGCGAGATTGACCCAGTAGCAGCAGTGGCGCAGGTCGAGCCGGTCGTGGCCGGCGCGCAGCCAGTCGTCCTGGGAGCGCGGCACGATCATCACGACCAGGATCTTGTGCACCGAGACCGGGGTGCGGGCCAGCTTTCCGAGGTGCTCGTTGTCGAGGGTGAAGGAGAAGGTGCGGCCGGGCGGGCCGGGCGGGAGTTGGTAGGTGGCCTTGAGCTGCACCTTGATGGTGACTTCGTCGTCGACCGTGTGTCCGGGGGCGCTGTGGCTGACGTGCCAGTCGATGCCGTTGTCCGGGAAGGGCTGGGAGAGCGAGCAGCCGGCCGCCGCAGCGACGGCGTGGAGATAGCCCACCTGCAAGGTCTCCATGCAGGCGGTGGTGGCGAGTGAACCGCGATGGGGGCCCGTGCGTTCGGGCAGCAGCCCGCCCCGCTCGGGCTGCGCTATCGCCATGACCAGACAGCCTTCCAGAGATGAGTGGGAGTGTTCCGCGCGACAGGTCCCCGAGGCGTCGGGGCGTCTGTGCAAGGTCGCTGAACTGCGCGGACCTGTACTCCTGTTGTCTCCTGGCGGCGTAGTGCGCAAACAGCCCGGGTATCACCAAACGGGCAGAAGACGGTGCGTCAGCTGCCTTGGGTGAACGAGGAGTTGTGTGCGTATGACGTACTGGTACGAGGGGCCGTTGGCGGCATTCGACACGGAGACAACGGGTGTGGACGTCGAGACCGACCGGATCGTGTCGGCCGCCCTCGTCGTCCAGGACGGTCCGGGGACCCGGCCGCGGGTGAGCCGCTGGCTGGTCAATCCGGGCATACCGGTGCCCGAGGCCGCCACGGCGGTGCACGGGCTGACGGAGGAGCATCTGGCGTGCAACGGCCGCTGGCCGGCGCCGGTGATGCAGGAGATAGCGATGCTGCTGGCCGAACAGGCCACCGCGGGGCGCCCGTTGGTGGTGATGAACGCCCCGTTCGACCTGACCCTCCTGGACCGCGAACTGCGCCGCCACCGGGCGTCGTCGCTCACGCACTGGTTCGAGACGACCCCGTTGCTGGTGCTCGATCCGCGGGTCCTGGACAAGCATCTCGACCGCTACCGCAAGGGCCGCCGCACCCTGACCGACCTGTGCGCGCACTACGAGGTCACGCTGGAGGGCGCGCACGACGCGGCGGCGGACGCCCAGGCGTCGCTGGATGTCGTACGGGCGATAGGGCGTCGTTTCGCGGCCCGGCTGGAGCGGTTGTCCCCGGCCGAGCTGCACACCCTGCAAGCCGTGTGGCACGCGGCGCAGGCGCGCGGCCTCCAGGCGTGGTTCGCGCGCAGCGGCACCGAGGAGGCGGTCGACCCGGCCTGGCCGCTGCGCCCGGACCTCCCGGCGGCGGCCTGAGAGGAGACGGACAGGAACAGCAAAAAAGCCGGTCCGCTGTGGCGGACCGGCCTTTCCCGGTGGGCGATACTGGGTTCGAACCAGTGACCTCTTCGGTGTGAACGAAGCGCTCTTCCACTGAGCTAATCGCCCGGGAACGCACTGAACCATACAGGCCCCGGCCCGTTTCCTTCAAACCACTTCCCACCGCTCCCCCACGCCCGCACCTGTTCACCCCTCCGCGAGCCGGGCGAGCAGTCCGCGCCGCCCGGAGCGCATCATCAGGGTGTGGTTGGCGCGGAACGCCGGCCGTCCCGGCACGGCCAGCAGCCGCAGCAGCCGCTTGTGCACCCGGACCTCCTGGTCGTAGCGGACGAGTGTGCCGCCGCTCCGCGCGGTGACGGTCCAGCGCGCCCAGCCCTCGATGTCCCCGGACAGGGCGATCTCCAGCACCCCGGCGTCCCGGTCGCGGCGCGTCGCGCGCGCGGTGAAGGTCATGGCGTACGGGAGCACCGAGCGGACCGTGATGCGGCCCGAGGTGTCGTCGAGCCGGTCGATCGCACGGATCTGGGGCCACCACCGGGGATAGTCCTCGGCGCGTTCCAGCACGTCGTAGACGGTGCCGGGTGGCGCGGGCAGGGCCCAGAGGGTGCGGAAGCGGTAGTGGCTCCAGTCCATGGGACGAGTCTGCACCAGGCACGGAAAGGGCGATCTGAGTACGTTCTGAGTAGGTGCGCTCATGCCGGGTGCCGTGACGGCGGCCACACTCCGTGGCATGACACAGATCCCGCCACCGGCCGAGGAGTTGCGGCTCCTGGACGCCGAGCTGTCCTGGCTCGACGGCCGCCGGTCCCAGCTGCTAGCGCGGCGCGCCTGGCTGGTCGCACAGTTGCACGGGGCGCCATCGCCCCGGACGGCGGCCCCGCCGCCCATGGCTCCGTGGTCCCGTCCGTCCGGCCCGGCCGTGGCGGCTCCCGAGGCGTCGACGCCCGGTGTCCAGAACCTGCTTCTGCTGCTCGGCGGGGCGCTGCTCACCCTCGCGGCCGTGGCGTTCACCCTGGTCAGCTGGGGTGATCTGGGGATCGCGGGGCGGGCCGTGGTGCTGGGCGCGGTCACGGCGGCGGCGCTGGTCGTGCCGGTGGCGCTGCTGAAGCGGGGGCTGCGTTCGACGGCCGAGTCGGTGGCGGGCCTGGGCCTGGCGCTGACGGTCCTGGACGCGTACGCGCTGCACGAGGTGGCGCTCGCGGACACCGACGGCACCGGGTACGCGGCGGTTGTCTCCGCCGTACTGGCGGCGGGCTGGGCCGCGTACGGGCGGGGCCTGGCCAGGGTCAGCGGGCCCGCGCTGCGGCTGCCGGTCCCGGCTGCGGTGTGCGCGGCCCAACTCCCGCTGCTGCTGTGGGCGGTGACGGCGGACGCACTGCCCTACGGGGTCACCACCGCGCTGCTGGTGACGGCGGCGCTGGACGCGATCGTGGCGCTCCGGTGCCACGCCCTGACCGTACGCGTCGTCGCCGCGACGGGTGCGTACGGGATGGGCGGCTGGGGCGTGCTGGCGGCCGGCTGGCTGTCCTGGACGGCTGACGGCCCGGGCGCCGCCGCCCGTGCGGCGGCGCTCCTCCTTCTCGCCGCGTCGATCGCGCTGATCGCGGCGTGGCGCAGCCCGGCTCCCGGGCTCGCCCTCGGCCTGGCGGTCACCGGCGGTCTGCTGACGGTCGCGGCGGTGGCCGGGGTGCCGCGGGTGCTGCTGCCGGAGGCGTGGTTCGTGCCGGTGCATCTGGTGTTCGGCATGGCGCTGCTGGCGGCATCGCGGGTGGGCCGGATCCCGGAGCCGATCCGGCACGGTCTGGCCTGGGCCTCCGCGGGTGTGCAGGGCATGGCGCTGCTGTGGGCGCTGCCGATGGTCGCCGCGGCGCTGATGGGTCCGGTCGGCCGGCTGGGGTCGGTGTGGGACGGCGCTCCCGGGAGCGCGCGGCTGCTGCCGAAGGACGAGGTGCCCTGGGCGGCGGATGTGGTGACGGCGCCGGTGGTGCTGCTCATGGTGGCCGCGCTGCTGGTCGTCGTGGTCCGGGACGCGACCTGGCGGCCCCGGGCGCTGGAGGCGGCGCTCGGCCTGGTGTGGGCGACGCTGCTGCTGGCGCCGCACACGCTGCGACTGCCGTACGTGGCGGCCCTGTTGCTGCTGGTCGCGATGACGGTGGGGCTGCTGGCGCTGCGGGGGACCCGGTCGACCGTCCTGGCGCTGGTCACCTCGGCGGATCTCGCGCTGCTCGCGCTGGCCGCCGAGCCGGCGACCCTCGTGGTACTCGCGTTCCTGACGGCCCTGTTCACCCTGTCCGCCCTCGCGGCTCTGCCCGCCCGGTCCGTCCGGTTGGCCTTCTTCGACCTCGGCGCCCTCAGGCCGGTCCCGGCCGTGGCCGCCCTGGTGTACGCGACCGGTCTGGCCTGTGCGTCGGGTGCCTCGCTGGGCTGGGCGCCGGAGCACATCGCGCTCCTGGTGCTGCTGGTGTCCGTGGCGGCGGCCGGGTTCGCGGCGCGTGTCGAGGGCGGTACGCAGGTGGCCGTGGAGATCGCGGGCGGTGCGGCGGCGCTGGTCGCGGTCGGGCTCGCGGTGACCGATCTGCCGATGCTGGCCCTGGTGATCGCGCTGTGCGGGGTGATCGCCTCGGGCACCGCGCTGCGTCCGGAGCGGCGCCCGGCGGGGTGGGTGGCGACCGGCCTGTTCGTGGTGGCGACGTGGGTGCGGCTGGCGGCGTGGGAGGTGGAGATGCCGGAGGCGTACACGCTGCCGGTGACCGTCCCGGCGCTGCTGATCGGCTGGCTGCTGCGGCACGGCGATCCCCGGACGTCGTCCTGGGTGGCGTACGGTCCCGGACTCGCCGTCACTCTGGTGCCGAGCCTGGCGATGGCCTGGGACGATCCGCACTGGCAGCGTCCGCTGCTGCTGGGGGTGGCGGCGCTCGTGATCACCCTGGTCGGCGCCCGCGGCAGGCTCCTGGCCCCGCTGGTGCTGGGCGGCTCGGTCCTGCTGCTCATCACCCTGCACGAACTCGCCCCGTATCTGGTCCAGGTGGCGGGCCTGCTCCCCCGCTGGGCGCCCCCCGCGCTCGCCGGCCTGCTGCTCCTCGCACTGGGCGCGACCTATGAGCGACGGCTCCGGGAGGTGCGCAGGGTGCGGGACGTGCTGGGGAAGATGGACTAGGGCCGGGCGCACCGCACCCTGCGGCGGCCGGGGCAACAGGTTCCGGCCCGGACGGCCGTGCATATGCACAGGCCGCTCTTCGGAGAATTCCGGCGGAGTTCTGGAATTCGTCCGGGGATTTCCTCCGGGTGCCGTGGTCAGGTTCCTCCGGGCCTTCTCCCTAAATGAAAGACAAGAGCCCGACGCCGTGACCGTACCGCTGATCAAGTAACGGCCCGTCACCAACTGGTCGCCGCGCGGGCATCCGCTCCCGGATCTCCCGGAACGAAAACACCGACGGGCCCGGGGCGTCGCACCCAGGGGGCGGGGGGCGGGGGGGGGGGGTGAGGGGTGGGGCCACTGGGCGCGTGGGGGGGTAACGGTCTGGAGCCGCACCCTCAAATCAGGC
>NZ_JBHYUG010000072.1:10964-40563 GCF_042749375.1 Streptomyces sp. NPDC059477
GTAAAAAAACCCCCGGCGGCGGTTTCTACATCTGTCCGGGGGCCCGTCGGTCCGGGTGGGCGATACTGGGTTCGAACCAGTGACCTCTTCGGTGTGAACGAAGCGCTCTCCCACTGAGCTAATCGCCCGGGCGCAGGAAGAACATTACCCCATGTCAGACGGTGCCCGTGCATCCCGCCGGGAGGCCCCGCGCCGCCCGCTGCCGGTCACTGGTCCTTGATGCTCCAGGGCATCACGAAGCCGAACTGCCACAGGTAGATCCCGCACAGCACGCCGATGATCACCAGGCCGATGACGGTCAGGATGATGTTGCGGCGCCTGACCTTGGGGTCGAGGGCACGCTGTGCGGCCTCGGTCACTTTCCGCTTGGTCCAGCGCAGCACCAGCTGGGCCCAGACGAACTCGGTCGCCCAGATCGCCATGCCGCCGAAGATCACGACCCAGCCGGGTCCCGGCAGCGGCAGCATGATGATGCCGGCGACCACCACGGCGAGGCCGACCACGAAGACGCCGACCTGCCAGCTCACGTGCAGCAGCCGCCGCGCCTTGATGAATTCCGGTGCCCTGGATCCGAGAGCCCGCTCGCCCTTCGCCGTGTCCGTCACCCGGTCCGTACCGATGTTGTCAGCGGCCACGGCGACCTCGCCGGGCTCGTCACGCCCCGTATTCATACAGCCAGACCTTACCCGAGCGAATCGGGTCACCGGAATGGTCGTACCCCACCAAGAGGTTCTCGGCCGGAAGAGTTACGTAAAGACAGGCAAAACACCCAGAGGGGTTTACAACGGCACCGTAGGTGGCATGTCGATTTCGCCGACGTGCGAATCCCCGAGCGCACACTGAGCGAAAGGCCCTGGCGCTTATGAACACCACGGTCAGCTGCGAGCTGCACCTGCGCCTCGTTGTGTCGAGCGAGTCATCCCTGCCCGTCCCCGCGGGCCTGCGGTACGACACGGCCGACCCCTACGCCGTGCACGCCACCTTCCACACCGGAGCCGAGGAAACCGTCGAGTGGGTGTTCGCCCGCGACCTCCTCGCCGAGGGGCTGCACCGGCCCACCGGCACCGGCGACGTCCGCGTCTGGCCGTCCCGTAGTCACGGTCAGGGCGTTGTCTGCATCGCCCTCAGCTCCCCGGAGGGGGAGGCCCTGCTCGAAGCCCCGGCGAGGGCCCTGGAGTCGTTCCTGAAGCGAACCGACGCCGCCGTGCCACCCGGCACGGAACACCGGCACTTCGATCTGGATCAAGAGCTGTCGCACATCCTGGCGGAAAGCTAGGGCGAGGCACTCATAGAGCCGCCCGGCGCCGTCCAACTCGGGGAGACGGCTCGGGCCAAAACAACCGCCAGGACAATCGCATAGGGCACACACCGGCGTCGCCGCCGCGGTTCTCCGCGGGGTCGGCGCCGGTTCACTGTGCGTGTTCCCGTGTGTTCCCGCCGTACCGGCACCGCCCGGCGGGGGCGGGGAACGCCTGGCGGTGGCGAGGCGTTGTCAGGCCAAGCCGTGGGTGCCTCCGAAGCCACTGGCCTTCGGCCCCGGAGCCACTACCATCGGCCAGCATCGGCGGGCGTCCGCCCGACCCCAGGCCAGGGAGCGAAACGTGCTGATCACCCACGACACCCGGTGCGCCCTCGACTCCGTGGTGGATCTGGTGAACACCGCCCCGGAGGACGACGAGAGCCCGGACGGGCTCCCGGATGTCGCCGCACTCGAAGTGTTCGTACGGAACCACAAGATCAGCGACATCGGTGTGCTGTCGGAGTTCGATCTCGCCGCGGTCCGCAAGATCCGCGGCCGTTTCGCCACGATCTTCAATGTCCCGGAGTCCCGGTCCGCCGCCGGAATGATCAATGAGCTGGTCGCCGCCGCGGGCACCACGCCCCGCCTCACCGACCACGACGGCTACGACTGGCATGTGCACTATTTCGCGCCGGGCGCCTCCATCGCCGACCATCTCGCGGCGGACTGCGGGATGGCGCTGGCCTTCTTCGTGGTCGCCGGGGAGCAGGAGCGGCTGCGCCGCTGCGAGGCGCCGGACTGCCGGCACGCGTTCGTCGATCTCTCCCGCAACCGCTCCCGCCGCTACTGCGACAGCCGCACCTGCGGTAACCGGCTGCATGTGGCCGCGTACCGGGCGCGACGACGGGAAGCGACGGGCTGAGCGCCGCCGGGCCGGATCGGCCGGTAAAAATCTCGCCAAGCGAATCTGGCCGAGATACGACACTCGCGCCTCAACCCGGCGGACCGATGGATCTTCGCCCGACTGCGGACGGTGACCGCCGGGCCGTCATCCGGAGATCGTTCTCCCGGCCCGGATCGGGATGTGCGCCTCTCGCGGCCCCCGGCGGGTGACGCCGAGGACCACGGGTACGGCTCATAGCAACAGCAGGTCGTGCAGCGCAGCCATGAGGAACAGACATCCGATCACCGTCAGGAAGATCATCAACGGTGGCTGGGAAAGGGCGAAGAGGCACCCGCGCGGCTCGTCCTGAGGTGGCGCGGCCTCGCTCTGTGTCGTGTCCAGCATCTCGCGCCGATGATGGCGCAATAGGCACCCTTGACACACCCAACACGCCCGGGGGGAGGGGTAGTTCGCCAGAACCCGTGACAAGGAGGGTGCCGGGGGGTTATGGGGCGAGTACGAAGGGTGACGCACCCTCTCCGACCAGGAGCCGGGCCTCGTGTCCCGCTGTCCGGTGGGTCAGATCCCGTGCTTCTTCAAGATCGCCTCGATGTCGCTGAAGTCCTCCGAGCCATCGGTCCGGGACCCGGTCTTGGGGCGGGCGGCCGGGCGGGTCGCGGGGCCCAGGGAGGGGGCGGAGGCCCGCGGGGCGACGGCGTCGGGCTGGGCCGCGGCGGCGGCCTTGCGCTGCTTGCGGGTGCCGCCGCGGCGGCGCTCCACCGCGCGGGTGGTCGCGAACAGCGCCCAGGCGGCGCCGAGCACACCGATGCCGGCCCAGGCCGTCGGACTGAACGCCGTGTCGGCCGCCCATTGCACGACGCCGGTCATCACCAGGCCGATCGGCACCAGCGCGTAGGCGGCGATCCGGGCGGCGGACAGGAAACGCTTGCGGTACGCCGTGACCGCGGCGATGCCGAGGCCGGCCACGGAGACGGCGGAACAGACGGTCTCGGCAATCATCCGGTCCTCCAGGCAGGCCGACTCGATCGGAAGGGTTCGTCCCTTCCATCCTGCACCGTCCCCTCCCTCTCGGGCCATGCCCCAGCGGGACATCAGGGACATCTCCGGGTTCGATCTCCTCCGAAGGTCGCGTTGCGGGCCGGTCCTGGTAGGCACAGGGACTGGTACGGGCCGACGCGGGGACCGATGGAACAGCCGACGGAAGAGCCGGAGGCCGGACAGGGACGGGACAGGGACGGAGAGGGACGGGCAGGTCGCGCAACACGTAGGCGGATAGGCGGACAGATCGGCGGACCGGCCCACGGAGACGCTCGGCTCTCCCCGCCTCCGGTTCGGTCGCCCGGCGCCCGGCTGGGAGACTGACCCCATGAACGACTCCTCCCCCGCCCCCGCCACGCCCGCCGCCCCCGCCGTCCTCGACGTCTGGTTCGAGTTCCAGTGCCCGGACTGCCGTACCGCCCTGGACGACGTCCGCGCCCTGCGCGCCCGCTACGGCGACCGGCTGGAGGTGCGGCTGCGGCACTTCCCGCTGGAGAAGCACAAGCACGCCTTCGCCGCCGCGCAGGCCGTGGAGGAGGCGAGCGAGCAGGGACAGGGCTGGCCGTACGCCGAGGCCCTGCTGGGGCGGGTGGCGGAGTTGAGCCGTGAGGGAGAACCCTTCCTGGTCGAGGTGGCCAGGGAACTGGGGCTGGACGCGGAGGAGTTCGACACCGCGCTGATCGACGGCCGCCACATCCTGGCCGTGGACGCCGACCAGGCCGAGGGCAAGGCGATCGGCGTGCGCGGCACCCCCACGTACGTCATCGACGGGACCCGGCTCGACGGCGGCAAGAGCCAGGCCGGCCTGCGCGAGCGCATCGAGGAGATCACCGACCGCCTGCTGGCCGACCAGAGCTGACAGGCGCCTCGGAACACGGGCCGGAACACGGGAACGCTGGCCGGGCAAAGGTCGGGGCACAGGTCAGAGCAGGGGCTTGAACAGGCAGTACTGGGTCGGCACATAGCCCAGTGACGTGTACAGCCGCTCCGCGGGCGTGTTCCCGGCGAAGACGTTGAGGCCGATGAGCTGCTTTCCGGCCGTCACGCCCTGGGCCTCGGCCAGCAGCATCAGGGAGCGGCCGTGTCCGCGCCCCCGGTACGCCGGGTCGGCCTCGACGTCGTACACGTACGCCCTGTCCTTGCGCAGGGCCAGCCACAGGGTGCCGACGGGGGTGCCCTCGTGTTCCAGGACGCTGAGCAGGACGTTCTCGGTGGCCCGGCCCTGGGGGAGGAGTGTCTCGTGGTCGCGGCGGGACTTGGCGGCGGCCTGGTCCTCGGGGACACCGCGCTCGGTCCAGTTGCGGGTGTAGGAAACGAGCGCCTTGGCGTACCAGGCGTCGAACTCGGCGTCGGTCATGGGGCGTCCGGCGCTGCCGGGGGGCAGGGCGGGGGCGGTGGTGCCGAGTTCCTTGGCCATGATCCGGTTGCGGACGACGTACCCCAGGGCGGTCACCATCCGCAGCGCGGGGCCGTCGGCGGGTACGGCGATCTCGATCCGGCGGCTGCCCCAGCCACGGGCGACCTCCTCGGCGGCCAGCGCGGCGACGGTGCCACGTCCGCGCCTGCGGTCGGGCTCCTCGATGCGCAGGGCCTGGATCACGGCGACGGACGGGCCGAAGACGGCGTGGGTGGTGAGGTGGATCGCGCCGACGGGACGGCTGTTCACGCACACCTGGAAGTGGCGGGAGAGTGTTCCGTCGGCCTCGCGCTGAAGCGGCTCGATCGGCCGCAGGGTGGTGGTCATCATGGATGTTCTACCCTCCGGCACGGGTCTGCCCGGACCGATTTTCCGGTACCCACCGGACCCTTTGCCGCCCCGCTGCCCCGCTGCCGCCGGTCAGGGGTCGAGGTCGTGCCCGGACCGCTCGGCGAAGCTCCGCATGGCCTTGGCGGTCACCGGGCCCGCGAGGCCCGGCAGTTCCCGGCCGTCGACGCGGTGCACGGCCTGGACGTCCCGCAGGGTGGAGGTGAGGAAGATCTCCTCGGCCCGTTCCAGGACGTCCAGCGGCAGATCCGTCTCCTGGGCGCCGGTCCACTCGACGGTCAGCGCGCGCGTGATGCCCGCGAGGCAGCCGGAGGCCGGCGGCGGGGTGTGGATCTCGCCGCCGAGCACGACGAAGACATTGGACCCCGTCCCCTCGCACAACCGCCCGACCGTGTTCCCGAACAGCGCCTCGCTCGCCCCCTGTTCATGGGCGCGGGCCAGCGCGACGACATTCTCGGCGTACGAGGTCGTCTTGAGGCCGGTGAGCGCGCCCCGCTCGTTGCGGGTCCAGGGCACGGTGATCACGGCCGTGGAGTCGGGGCGGCGGGTGGTCTCGCCGAGGGCGACGACGAGGGTCGGGCCGTGGGCGCCCCGGTCGGAGCCGAGCGGGCCGTGACCGCCGGTGTAGGTGATCCGCAGCCGGCCGAGCGGCAGGGGGTTGGCGGCCAGGACGGCGGCGCAGGCCCGGCGCACCTCGCCGTGGTCGGGGGCGGGCAGGCCGAGGCCGCGCGCGGAGAGCGTGAGCCGGTCCAGGTGGCGGGTGAGCGCGAACGGCGTGCCGTCGACCGTCTTCACCGTCTCGAAGATGCCGTCGCCCACGGTCAGCCCGTGGTCGAAGACGGACACGCGGGCGGAGTCGACGTCCTGCAACCCGCCGTCGAGCCAAAGCTTCACTGGTGCCTACCTCGCCTGGAGATTTCCGGGGCCGTCCCCTTCATGTTCATACGCCCCCGACGCTACCGCGAGCAGCCGGGCCGCCTTCAGCTCGGTCTCCCGCCACTCCCCCTCGGGGTCCGACCCCCAGGTGATCCCCGCGCCCGTGCCGAACCGCAGCCGCCCGGCGTCCCGGTCGATCCAGAACGTGCGGATGCCGACGGCCAGCTCCCCCACCCCGCGATCGGCGTCGACCCAGCCGATGCCGCCGCAGTACGGCCCGCGCGGTACGGTCTCCAGCTCCTCGATGATCCGCAGCGCGCTGGACTTGGGGGCGCCGGTGACGGAACCGGGCGGGAAGGTGGCGGCGAGCAGTTCCGGCCATCCGGCGCCCTCGCACAGCTCACCGCGGACCGTCGACACGAGATGCACCAGCCCCGGATGCTTCTCGACCGCGCAGAGGTCGGGGACGGTGACACTCCCGGTGGCGCACACCCGGCCCAGGTCGTTGCGGACCAGGTCCACGATCATCACGTTCTCGGCGTAGTCCTTCTCCAGCAGATCCGCCTCGGTCCGCCCGGTCCCCTTGATCGGCCCGGACTCCACGACCCGCCCGTCCCGCCGCAGGAACAGTTCGGGCGAGGCGGTGGCTGTCTCCACGCCGTACCGGGGCAGGCGAATCGTTCCGGCGTACGGCGCCGGGTTGCCGCGGGCGAGCAGCGCGGTGAGGGCGTCCACGTCGGCGCCGGGCGGCAGGGGGGCGGACAGCACCCGGCAGAGGTTGGCCTGATAGACCTCCCCGGCCGCGATGTACGCGCGGATCCGCCGTACGCCCGCGGTGTACGCGGCGCGGTCGAGCGACGTCGTCCAGTCACCGGTGGCCGGGCCCCGCCAGGCTCCGGGCACGGGCGCGGGCACCGGGGTCCGCCGTACCTCGGCGAAGCGGGCGCAGGTCAGCCGGCCCTCGAAGTCGGCGCTGACCGCCCAGAACCCGGTGGAGTCCAGGGCGGCGGGATCGCTGGTCACATCCAGCAGACCGGTGGCCATACGGTCGCCGAAGCGGGCGAGAGGAGACAGGTCGAGCACGCTGTCGAGTCTAGGGTGGGTGTCCTGGCGGTGGCCCTGGCGTGTCCTTCCGGGTGGTCACGGCCGGTCGGCGGCCGGACGCAGGGCAGCACGCTGCACAAACGCGTTTTTGTACTGGACCGGGAATCCGCTAGAGTTCAACACGTCGCCCGGCACGCGCAAGCGAGCCGAACCGACAGGCGGACGTAGCTCAGTTGGTAGAGCGCAACCTTGCCAAGGTTGAGGTCGCGAGTTCGAACCTCGTCGTCCGCTCGCAGGAACAGGGGTCTTCAGGGGCCCCTACACTCCTGGTGGAGTGGCCGAGAGGCGAGGCAACGGCCTGCAAAGCCGTCTACACGGGTTCAAATCCCGTCTCCACCTCCAAGGACGATTAGCTCAGCGGGAGAGCGCTTCCCTGACACGGAAGAGGTCACTGGTTCAATCCCAGTATCGTCCACTGAAGCCCTTCGGCTTCGACTCGCGCGATTAGCTCAGCGGGAGAGCGCTTCCCTGACACGGAAGAGGTCACTGGTTCAATCCCAGTATCGCGTACGCACCATCCGAGATCGGCCGCGTCCTACGTGGTCGATCTTCGGTCCTGAGGACGATTAGCTCAGCGGGAGAGCGCTTCCCTGACACGGAAGAGGTCACTGGTTCAATCCCAGTATCGTCCACACACCGGAGCCCCCGGCCGCCTCGCGCGGTCGGGGGCTCCTTCGTGATGTCCGGGTGAGCGGGTCCCGGTCAGCGGGTCCGGGTCAGCTGGAGAACAGCATGCGCCCGAAGCTCTTCTGGCGGTGACCGTAGTGGCCGCCGCCGTGGTGACCACCGCCGTGCGGGGCGCCCCAGGCGGGTGCGCCCGGGGCGGCGGGGGCCGCCGGGTACTGCGGAGCGGCCGGCGGGGGCGGGGGGCCGGGCTGGGACCACTGTGACTCCAGCCGGGCCAGCGCCTCCAGCTCGCCGTAGTCCAGGAAGATCCCTCGGCAGTTGTTGCACTGCTCTATCTGAACACCATTGCGGTTGTATGTGTGCATCTGTCCAGGGCACTTCGGACACTGCATGCTCGGCTCAACTCCTCGCCGGTCGGTCCTGCTTCACGTTTCGCCAGAACAGACTCTGTCCGGCGGCGGTCGGTTGCACCCTACTTCGCGTGATCTCTGTCCAACTCCGTGGGTACGGGGGTGGGTGCGGGCGCGGGGGTGGTTGCCGGGGCGGGCACGGTGGCGGGTTCGTCCGCCGGGAGGGCCGCCATTCTCACCACGGCGTCGATCACGGACTGTTCCACCTCGTCCAGCGGGCGGGCGGCGGCGAGGGCCTTGGTGAGGGTGGTGGCGGCCGTCTGGACGGTGAGGGCGCGGGCCGCGATGTCCAGGGCGGGCCAGGGGTCGCCGTCGGGGGGGACGGCGGGGCCGGAGGCGGCCCGGTAGGCGGTGAGGAAGCGGGTCCACTCGTCGGGGGCGAGGAGTCCGCAGGCGTACCAGGCGGCGGGCCGGGCGAGGTCCCAGGCGGGGACGCCCACGCCGAGGTCGTCGACGTCTATGAGACGCCAGGGGCCGTCCGGGGCCGGGTGGCGAACGAGCTGGCCGAGGTGGAGGTCACCGTGGCACAGGGTGGTGGTGTCCGGCATGGGCGCCTCGGCCCGGGCCCAGGCGGGGAGGCCGGCCCAGGCGCGCAGGACGGCCGGGGTCGCGGGGTGCGGGCCCGCCGCGCGCAGGCGGTCGACGGCGCGGGCCGCCTTCGCGGGGCCGCGCATCGGGGGGAGGCGGGCGGGGGCGGGAACGGGTGTGCGGTGGAGCGTGGCGAGGAGGGTGGCGGCGGCCTCCCACGGGGCGGCGTCGGGGTCCTCCGGGTCGACCGGGGTGCCGTACGGCCAGAAGGTCACCGGGCGGCCGTGCAGGGGGACGGGGTCCGGGCGGAGCGGAGGGACGAAGACGCCGGGGAGGTGGGCGGCGATCGCGAGGAGGGTGGTGAGGTGGGCCGGGTCGGTGGTGGGGGCGTGGGCCTTCGCGACCGTGCCGGCGTGCCGGACGACGGTGGCGTCCCGGCGATCGGCGAGGGTGGCGGCTCCGCACGTGCAGCCCGCGGGCGGGGTGGGAGGTGCGGCTCTGGTCGTGCCGGTGCCGGTGCCCGTGCCGGTGGGGTGGCCGGGGTGGGGGTGGGCTGCGGTTCTGGCCTTGGCCGACAGGGCGGAGAGGAGGGTGGTCACGGGGGCCTTTGGGGTCGGGGTCCGGCTGCTGGGGCGTTTGTGGAGGGTACGGCAGGGAGGGTGGGGGTGCGGGGGGGGGTGGGGGGGTGGGAGCGGCTGGGTGGGAGGGGTGGCCGTGTGGGTGTGGAGGATGCGGCGGTGGTGGAGGGGTGGGGGGCGCGGTGACTTGATGTGGGAGGGCCAGTTGGTGGGGGCTGGTGAGCGTGGCGCGGTTGCCGCCCCGGCGGAGGGGCAATGCGGGGCGGGGCCCGCAGGGGAGGGAGGCGCTCAGGGCGGAGGCTGGTGAGCAGGGTCCGGCCTGCCGCGCGGCGAGGGGGGCTCAGGGGGCCGGAGTGGCGGCGGGCGTGGGCCAGCAGGCGGCATGGGGCGGCGGGGGCAGGGACATGGGTGGCCGTTGGTGTTCCCGGTGAAGGGGCTTCGGGCTGGCGGCCGGGTGTGAGGGACCCTTGGGTGGCGAAGGAGGCACACTGCCACAGGCCTCGGTGGAGGACCCATGGGTCTGCGGGGCTCGCCCGGTCGGTCGCTGTAACTGCCGCGCCCGGTGGGGAAGGTGCGCCGCGCGAGGGGCTGGCGTCAGCTGTCAGGGCTCGGTGTCGGGGACGTGCCGGGGCTCGCGCGTGGGCGCAAAGCAATGCCGGCGCAGCTCCCCAGCTGCGCCGGCATCTTTTGCCGTCCGCCGCACCCCCGTCCCCACGGGGTTATGGGTGGATGTCCCCGCCCGGACCGCTCTTCCGGGCCTGGGGTCGCCGCTCAGCGCCCCAGCATCACACCCACGGACGACGCCTGTGTGGCCACTGTCTCCCAGCCGTCGAAGACGACGAGGAGCAGGACCGCCAGGGGAAGGGCCATCAGTGTCGCCACCAGTGGGTGGCGCCTGCCCGCACGGCGCGGGCTTTCCTCTTCACGGATCAATGTCCGCGGTGCCGTGTGGGCCATGGTCCCTCTCCTGACCGAACTCAGTTGTCTTGGCAGCGGCGGGTGTCTGACCTCGGGGGACGAGTGCTGCACCCGCCGCTTGACCTCAAATCTAGGTGCGCGGGCGGCGCCGGGCGTCATGCCCTCGTACCGATTGGCGGGCCTCCCGGAGGATGAGCCACCTGCCGGGGAGTACTCCCCTGGGTGGAGACCAGGTCCTACGTCCTGGCCTAGGTCTCCGGGTCTTCCCGGAGGGGGCGCCCGGTCTGCCCGGACTTTTCCGAGCCGTCCTCCCGGGGTATCGGCTGCTCGACCAGGGCCAGGACGCGGGTCGCCATGAAACGGGCCGTCCGCACAACCGTGCCATTTCGAGTGACTTCGCTCACTTCGACCACGCCCCGGCGTACCGCTGTCTCCACGCGGCGGCCTGCCCGGCTCGCCACCACCTCGTACGTACGTGTCGTGTCCCCGGCGTCCACGACTATCTCCACACGATCACCCTTCACGCGGCCAATCCCCCTTCGATGTCGGCCCGTTGAGATCATGGGCGGCCCGAAAGCTCCCTGTTCGCACGCTCTCTGACCACCCTTCAAGTGTCCCACCCGGCACTGACAATCCGTCGGGCCGAGAGGGCGCGGCCTCTGCGCGCGGGCGGCCGTGGAAACGTAAGCTGTGGCTCGTCATACGGACCGGGCAGCGGGGATGAACATGGCGATGATGCGCCTGAGGCGCGAGGACCCGCGCGTCGTCGGCTCGTTCAAGCTTCACAGACGGCTCGGCGCGGGCGGGATGGGCGTCGTCTACCTGGGCTCCGACAAGAAGGGCCAGCGGGTCGCGCTGAAGGTGATCCGGCCGGATCTGGCGGAGGACCAGGAGTTCCGCTCGCGGTTCGCGCGTGAGGTGTCCGCCGCCCGGCGGATCCGGGGCGGGTGCACGGCCCGGCTGGTCGCGGCCGATCTGGAGGCGGAGCGGCCCTGGTTCGCCACGCAGTACGTGCCCGGTCCCTCGCTGCACGACAAGGTCGCCGATCAGGGTGCGCTGAGCGCCGCCGAGGTCGCCATGGTGGGTGCCGCGCTGTCCGAGGGGCTGGTCGCGGTGCACGAGGCCGGGGTGGTGCACCGGGACCTCAAGCCGTCGAACATCCTGCTGTCGCCCAAGGGGCCGCGGATCATCGACTTCGGCATCGCCTGGGCGACGGGCGCCTCGACGCTCACCCATGTCGGTACGGCCGTCGGCTCGCCGGGGTTCCTCGCGCCCGAGCAGGTGCGGGGCGCGATGGTCACGCCGGCCACCGATGTGTTCTCGCTGGGGGCCACCCTCGCGTACGCCTCGACCGGTGACTCGCCCTTCGGGCACGGGAGTTCCGAGGTGATGCTGTACCGGGTCGTGCACGAGGAGGCGCACCTGGACGGTGTGCCGGACGCCCTCGCCCCGCTCGTACGGGCGTGTCTGGCGAAGGATCCCGACGACCGGCCCAGCACGCTCGATCTGTCGCTGCGGCTGAAGGAGATCGCCGCGCGGGAGGCGCAGGACATGTACGACGGGCGTCCGCCCGCGCCGCGCGCCGCCGAGGCGGACCGGCCCACCGGGCGGCTCGCGGACACCTATCCGGAGCCGCAGCGGGCGCAGCGGCGTCCGCAGGGGCAGCGCGGGGCGACTCCGCCGCCGCGGGGTGCCACTCCCCCGCCGCGCGGGGCCACGCCTTCGCGCGGGTCGGCCACCGCGCGCGGTAACGCGCCCTCGCGCGGGGGCGGCGCGTCCCGTTCCGACGGTGCCGGGAGGACCGGGACCACGGGGTCCGGGGCGCGGCCGACTCCCGCCGGGCGTGGCACGCCCGCCGCGCGGAGCAATACGCGTTCCGGCGGTCAGTCCGCGCAGCGGCGTCCGCCTCCGCGCGGTACCGGGACGCGGTTGCGGCCCGCGAATCCCCGGCTGCTGCGGCAGCGGATCTTCATCTTCGTCGTGGTGACGCTGCTGGTGGCGCTCGGGATCGCGCTGGTGCAGGGGTGTCAGGGGCCGGGCTAAGGGTTCGGTCTGGGGCGGGTTCGGTCTGGGGCGGGTTCGCTCCAGGAGGCTGCGCCCTGTGGAGTGGTCGTGGTGTGGGTGCGGAGCGTGGGGCACGCGCGCGTGGGTGCGGTTTTGCGGTGGTCGCGACACGCCCGGGGAGCCGGGGGCCGTCGCTGACCGGCGTGTCGAGGTGCGGCACGCAGGGGGGTCTACAGCTGCGGGCGGCCCGTCGCCACCGCGTAGAAGGCGACCGCCGCCGCGGCGCCCACGTTGAGGGAGTCCACTCCGTGGGCCATGGGGATGCGGACCCATTCGTCGGCCGCGACCAGGGCTTGGGTGGTGAGGCCGTCGCCCTCGGCGCCGAGCATCAGGGCGACGCGGTCCATGCGGTGGGGCGCGGCCTCGTCCAGGGATGTGGCCTTCTCGTCGGGGGTGAGGGCCAGCAGGGTGAAGCCGGCCTCGCGGACGGAATCCAGGCCCTTGGGCCAGGTGGTGAGACGGGCGTAGGGGACGGAGAAGACCGCGCCCATGGAGACCTTCACGCTGCGGCGGTAGAGCGGGTCGGCGCAGTCCGGGGAGAGCAGCACGGCGTCCATACCGAGGGCGGCGGCCGAGCGGAAGATCGCGCCGATGTTGGTGTGGTCGTTGACCGACTCCATGACGACGACCCGGCGGGCGCTCCGGAGGAGGTCGGCCGCCGTGGGGAGCGGCTTGCGCTGCATGGAGGCGAGGGCGCCGCGGTGGACGTGGTAGCCGGTGACCTGTTCGGCGAGTGCGGGGCTGACGGCGTAGACCGGGGCGGGGAGTTCGTCGATGACGTCGTGCATGACGTCGACCCACTTCGCGGACAGCAGCATCGAGCGCATCTCGTAGCCCGCGTCCTTGGCCCGGCGGATCACCTTCTCGCCCTCGGCGATGAACAGGCCCTCGGCGGGTTCGCGTCTGCGCCGTAGCTCTACGTCGGTCAGGCCCGTGTAATCGCTCAGGCGCGGGTCGTCGGGATCATCGACGGTGATGAGATCGGCCACAGGGTGATACTGCCTTGTCGTGCGTATGGTGCAACGGCTGGGGTGAGTTGTGTTACCCGGGGTTAACCGCGGGTCACTCGGGGGTGGGGGTGCCGGGTCGGGCGGCGGGGGCCGGGCCGACGTTCACGACCTCGCCCATGACGATCACCGACGGGGGCTTCACCTCGTGCGTGCGGACCGCTTCCGCGACCTCGGCGAGGGTCGTGTCCACCCGGCGCTGGGCGGCCGTGGTGCCCTCCTGGACCAGGGCGACCGGGGTGTCGGGGGACTTGCCGTTCGCGATCAGGGTGTCGGCGATCTTGCCGATCTTGTCGACGCCCATGAGGATCACCAGGGTGCCGGAGAGCTTGGCGAGGGACGCCCAGTCGACCAGGGAGTTCTTGTCGTCCGGTGCGATGTGGCCGCTGACCACGGTGAACTCGTGGGCGATGCCCCGGTGGGTGACCGGGATGCCGGCGGCGCCGGGCACGGAGATCGAGCTGGAGATGCCGGGCACGACCGTGCAGGGGATGCCGGCCTCTGCGAGGGCCTGGACCTCTTCCATGCCCCGGCCGTAGACGTACGGGTCGCCGCCCTTGAGGCGTACGACGGACTTGCCCTGTCTGGCGTGTTCGATCAGGGCGTTGTTGATGGCCTCCTGGGCCATGAAGCGGCCGTACGGGATCTTCGCGGCGTCGATCACCTCGACGTGCGGCGGGAGTTCGGCGAGCAGGGCGCGCGGGCCGAGACGGTCGGTGATCACGACGTCGGCCTCGGCGAGCAGGCGCCGGCCGCGCACGGTGATCAGGTCCGGGTCGCCGGGGCCGCCGCCGACCAGCGCGACGCCGGGGGTGCGGGTGCGGTGGTGGGGGGCGACGAGGGTGCCGTCGCGCAGGCCCGCGACGACCGCGTCCCGGATGGCGGCGGTGTGGCGGGGGTCGCGGGACCTGGAGTCGGTGGTGAGGATCGCGACCGTGACGCCCTCGCTGTGGCCGGTGGCCGGGGTCCAGGCGGTGGCGGCGTCGGCGTCGTCGGCGCGGACGGCCCATACGCGGTGGCGCTCCGCTTCCGCGGAGGCTCGGGCGTTGGCGTCGGGGTCGCTGGTGGCGATCAGGGCGTACCAGGCGTCGGCGAGGTCGCCCTCCGCGTACGGGCGGGGGGACCAGGTGATCTCGCCGGTGTCCGCCATCGCCTCGACCGAGGGGGTCGCCTCCGGCGAGATCAGCAGGATCCGTGCGCCGGACGCGATCAATGCGGGCAGGCGGCGCTGGGCTACCTGGCCGGCGCCGAGCACCACGACCTTGCGGTCGGCCAGGCGGAGTCCTACCGGGTAGGCGGGGTGTTCTGCCATGGGTGTGGCTCCTTGTGCGGGCGGGGGGCTTGGTGTGTGGGTGTGGGTGTGGGTGTGAGTGGGGGGTGCGGTGTGGTGTGGTGTGGCTGGTGATGCCCTGACGTGCGGATTTTATGTCGGTGGGGTGGGGGTGTGCGGGTGGGGTTCGGGCGCGGGGGGTTGGGGGGGTGGAGTGAGTGGGCGGGTGACGGTTGTGGGGGGCTGGTCGCGCAGTTCCCCGCGCCCCTGACGGCGTCGGGCCTCGGGCGTCAGATCGCACCGCGGCGGATCTTGGGCGTCGGGTCCTCGGGGCGTCAGATCGCACCGCGGCAGGGCGGCAGGTCTTGCCCGCGTTGGGTTCATCGGCCCGTTGGGTCAGGGGGGCGTCCCCTCCCCCGGTGTTGGGGAAGGGGGCCCGGGTGCTACTTCTCCGTGACGCCGGCCGAGTCGAAGGTGGCCACCTCGTGCATCGCCCTGGCCGTGCTCTGGACCATGGGGAGGGCCAGGAGGGCGCCGGTGCCCTCGCCGAGGCGGAGGTCCAGGTCGACCAGGGGGCGCAGGCCGAGTTTGTTGAGGGCGGCCACATGGCCCGGTTCGGCGCTGCGGTGACCCGCGATGCAGGCGGCCAGGACCTCGGGGGCGATGGCGCGGGCGACCAGGGCGGCGGCGCCCGCGCTGACGCCGTCCAGGATCACCGGCGTACGCAGCGACGCGCCACCGAGCAGCAGGCCGACGATCGCCGCGTGTTCCAGGCCGCCGATCGCGGCGAGGACTCCGATGGGGTCGGCCGGGTCCGGCTGGTGGAGGTCGATCGCCCTGCGCACGACCTCGGTCTTGCGGGCGAGGGTCTCGTCGTTGATGCCGGTGCCACGGCCCGTGACCTCGGACGGGTCGGTGTCCGTGAAGACCGCGATCAGCGCGGCGGACGCGGTGGTGTTGGCGATGCCCATCTCGCCGGTCAGCAGCGCCTTGTTGCCCGCCGCCACCAGATCGCGGGCCGTCTCGATGCCCACCTCGATCGCCGCCTTGGCCTCCTCGCGGGTCATCGCCGGGCCGGTGGTCATGTCGGCCGTGCCCGCGCGGACCTTGCGCGGCAGCAGGCCGGGGGTGGCGGGGAGGTCGGAGGCCACGCCCACGTCCACGACACACACCTCCGCGCCGACCTGGCTCGCGAAGGCGTTGCAGACCGCTCCCCCGCCGAGGAAGTTGGCCACCATCTGGGCGGTGACCTCCTGCGGCCACGGCGTGACGCCCTGGGCGTGCACCCCGTGGTCACCCGCGAAGACCGCCACCGCCGCGGGCTCCGGGATCGGCGGCGGGCACTGCCGGGACAGCCCGGACAACTGCGCGGAGATGATCTCCAGCATGCCGAGCGCGCCGGCCGGCTTGGTCATCCGCTTCTGCCGCTCCCACGCCTCGCCGAGCGCCTTGGCGTCCAGCGGGCGGATCTGGGCGACGGTCTCGCCCAGCAGGTCGTGCGGCTCCTCACCGGGCAGCGCGCGACGGCCGTACGTCTCCTCGTGGACGACCCACGACAGCGGGCGGCGTCTGGACCAGCCGAACTGCGCCAGCTCGGGCTCCTCCGGGAACTCGTCCACATAGCCGACGCACAGGTACGCCACGACCTCCAGGTGTTCGGGCAGGCCGAGTGTGCGGACCATCTCCCGCTCGTCGAAGAACGAGACCCAGCCGACGCCGAGGCCCTCGGCGCGCGCCGCGAGCCACAGGTTCTCGACGGCCAGCGCGGAGGAGTACGGCGCCATCTGCGGCTGGGTGTGCCGGCCCAGCGTGTGGCGGCCACCGCGGGTGGGATCGGCGGTGACCACGATGTTCACCGGGGTGTCGAGGATCGCCTCGATCTTCAGTTCCTTGAACTGCTTCGCCCGGCCCTTCGGCAGCGACTTGGCGTACGCGTCGCGCTGGCGGATGGCCAGGTCGTGCATCGCGCCGCGGGTCTCCGTGGAGCGGATCACCACGAAGTCCCAGGGCTGCGAGTGCCCGACCGAGGGCGCGGTGTGGGCGGCCTCCAGGACCCGCAACAGCACCTCGTTGGGGATCGGGTCGCTGCGGAAGCCGTTGCGGATGTCCCGCCGCTCCCGCATGACCTTCAGCACGGCCTCGCGCTCCGCGTCGTCGTACGCGGGGGCGGCGGGCGTACTTGCCGGTGTGCCTGCGGCTGTATCTACCGGCTGGAGTTCTTGGGGTTCCTGGAGGTCTTGGGGCTCGTGAGGTTCTTGGGGATCCGCGAGGTGCGGTTCCACGGTGTGCGGGGCCTCTGGTGCCTCCGGGAGTTCCTCCGCCGCCTGGATCTCCGGGATCTCCGCCGCGATCTCCAGGGGCTCCGGGGACTGTTCGCCGACCTCCTGGATCGCCTGCGCCACCTGGGCGTCCAGGATCTCCTGGTCCTCCTGCTCGGCGGCCCTGGTGTCCAAGTCGTCCGCGTGCTGCACGACTCCGGCGTCCTGCTGCTCCACCGCCGGGGGCGTCCGATCGGCCTCGCGCGCGGCCGGGACCGTGGCGAAGGGTTGCGGCTGGGCGGGGGGCTCGGGGGCCTGCGGCTGCTGGAGCGCTTCCGGCGGTACGACGATGGGGTGCGGCGGGGTGGGGGCGAGGTGGGGAGTGGTGGGCACCTGGCCGACCACCGGGACGAACTGGCCCAGGGGCTGGTGGGGAGGGGTCTCCGCCGGGGCTACGGTCACGTCCTGCGCGGGGGCTACGGGCTCGGGAGCCTCGTCGGGTACGAGTGCGGGTACCGGTACGGGAGCAGGGGCGGGCTCTGGGGCGGTGACATCGGTGTCCGGGGCCGGTGCGGGCACGGGCTGCGCCTCTGCCACCGGCGCGGGGGCGGGTGTCGTGCCGGAGTCGTCGGCCGGGGCATCCGCCGGGACCTGGACGGCAACCGGCTCCTCCGCCACGGGCACGGGCACGTCCGCCGAAGCCACCTCGACCGCGGCGGCTTCAAGCGGGCCCGTCGGTCCCTGCTGCTCTCCCGGAGCCATGACGCCGGGTTCCTCTCCCGTGGTCGCGGCGCCTTCCACGCTGGCGGTGCCGCCGGTCTCGGGTGCCACGGCGAGCTCGGAGCCTTCGTACGGCTGCGGTTGCGATTGCGGTTGCGGCTGTGTCTCCGTCTGCTCGACGACGGGCGCCGGGGCCGGTTCGACGGCTGGTTCCGCGGCGGGCTCGACGGCCTGTTCCACAGCGGGCTCGATGGCCTGTTCCACAGCGGGTTCGATCACGGGCGCAGTCACAGGCTCAGCAATGGGCTCAGTGACCGGCTCGTCCACAGGCTCGACGGACGGTTGCGCGGCCGTCTCCACGACCGGCTGCGCGACCTGCTCCGCCACCACCGGCTCGGCGGCAACCCCCACGCCCCCGCCCGCCATCACGGTCTGCGGCACGAGCGCCGGGGCAACCGTTTCGGCGGGCGGTGGGGTGACCGGGGCCGGAGTCGGGGCCGCGGGGCCCCAGGGGGCGGCGCTCTGGGGGGCCGACTCGTGCAGGCGGGAGGCGTCGAGGTACTCGGGGCCGGGAGGGCGGGCCGGGACGCCCGCGGGGCCGCGGTCGGCGAGGGAGCGGACCGGGCTGGCGGAGGCGTCGGGGGTGGGCGGGCCGAGGTGCAGCGGGCGGCGCGGGGCCACCGGGGCGGCGGCGGGCGCGGCCGGGCCGGGGAGCCGGACGCCGGTGAGGTCGACATTGCCGCTGTCACGGCCCGCCGTCTCGTGCGCGCCGGGCTGGTGCGGGGCCTCGGCCACCGGCACCGCCTGGGCCACCGGCACCGCCTCCGCCGCGGGCACGGTCCCGGCAGCCGGTACCGCCTCGGCCATCGGCACGGCCACCGGCTCGGCCTCGACCACCGGCTCGGGCGCGGGCGGCGCCACCTCGTTGCCCCATGCGCTCTGGGCACCCGGCAGCAGCAGGTCTTCGTCCTCGGAGAGGAAGGTGTACGCGCCGGGCGTGGGGACGCCCGGCTGCTCCACCGTGCCTGCGTGCGCCGGCAGTCCCTCGCCCGGGACCTGGCCGGTGTCGGTCATGCGTACCCCTCGCCCATCGGTTAGTGCTCCTGCCAGCTCACCCGGAACGGCGCACCGACCGCCCGCAGTGAAGAACGAGCGTGCGTGCCCTGCGGCACGAACGACCCGCCGGAAAAGACGACAAAGCCATACGGTGGCATTGTCGCGGCCGATCACCCGCCATGACAGCTTGATCCGCGACAGGCCGCTGTGGACTGCGCCACGTTGCGCGTCCTCCGGTACGTGCCGTACCACACCCACCCCAAAACGGGCAGGTATTCCGGACATTGACCCACGACTCGACGGGCGTCCGGCTGCGGTACAACGATCGGCCAGCCTACCGCGCGCGGTACGACAACCGGATCACAGGGAGCGTTTCAGCAACCCCTTTTGACCTGCTTCGCCGGGGTTTTCGGCCGACTTTGTACGGGCCTTCGACGGGCCCTAGGCGCGTCCCAGTTCGCCGGAGATCAGGAAGGCGACGCTGCGTTCCGTCTCGGTCCAGGCCCGGGTGTCCAGTTCCACGGACTGGAGCAGGGCGCACTCGACCCGGTAGCCGTGCTCGGTCAGCTCGCGGCCGACACGTTCGGCGGCGTCGCGGGTGGCGGCGTGGGTGACGATGCGTTCGGGGCGGCGGTCGGCGACCGCGAGGACCACGGCCGCTCCGCCGCCGCCGACGCGGACGACATCGGGCTCGGGGAGGTCCTCCAGGGCGTGCGGGGCGATGCCGTGGACGACCTGGAGGTGGACGCCGTGGCGGCGGGCGGCGGCGTCGGTGCGGGCGCAGGCGCGCGGGTCGAGGTCGACGGCGATGACAGCGGCGCCCGCCGCGGCGGCCTCGGTGGCGAAGGCGCCCGTCCCGCAGCCGATGTCCCAGACCAGGTCGCCGACGCGGGGGCCGAGGCGGGCCAGTTGGGCGGCGCGCAGCACCTGCCGTTCGCCCTCGGCGAGTTCACCTCCGTACGCCTCGGGGGGCCGGGTCCAGCCGCGCGGTCCGGCGGCCGGGTCGCGGCCCGCGATCCAGCCGCCGCCCTCGACATGGGCGACGGTGCCGCCGATGACGATGACCACGTTGGGGTCGCGCCAGGTGTGGTCGGCGGCGTTGTCCGAGGTGACGACGGAGACCTTCTCGCGCCCGGTGCCGAGTTCCTCGCAGACGACGAAGGAGCGGTGCACTCCGTCGAGCAGCAGGCCGAGTTCGGCGGGTCCGGCGCCGGGCGAGGTGAGGACGGCGACTTTGGTGTGGGCGCGGCATACATTCACCGCGCGTCGCAGGGTGCGGGGGTGTGCGACGACCACTTGGGCGTCGTCCCAGGGCATTCCGGCGCGGGCGAAGGCGGCGGCGACCGAGGAGACCGCGGGGACGACCTCGACCTCCAGGCCGTGCTCGGGCGCGCGCAGGGCGCGTACGACACCGAAGAAGCCGGGGTCGCCGTCGGCGAACACCACCGCCGTGCCGCGGTGGGCGGCGATCCGGCGGGCGGCGAGGGCGAGGCTGCCGAGGCGGACGCGCTCGGCGGTGCCGGGTACCTCGGGCAGTGCCAGGTGATGGGCGGCACCGGCCACCAGTGTGGCGGCGCCGAGGGCGGAGCGTGCCGCGGCGGTCAGCGGCGAGCCGTCCCAGCCGATCACCGTGACCCGGTCGGCCATGGTCGTCAGTCTCCAGGGGGATGTGCGCAGGTCGTCGGGTGCTCGCGGCGGGCGCGGGCTCCGAGAGCGTACCCCGCGATTCGTTCGGAGCGCGGCACCGCGTACGGCCGGGCCGGGCGCGGGCCGGTGGGAGAGCCTGCGGGAGGGCCGGGAGAACCTGTGGTCCGGCTCGGGTCCGGGCCGGGGTACGGCGGTCAGTTCCAGTCGGGATACGAGTGGAAGCCCCCGGTGTCCGCGAGTTGGCCGCTGGTGCCCTCCAGGTCCTCCGGGAGCAGGCTCCAGACGATGTAGTCGGTGCGGGCCTCGCTCCAGGTGCCGTTCTCGGCGCGGACGCGCGCTATGCAGGCGCCGCGCAGCACGCCCTCGCTGATGCTGCCGATCTTCTGCGCGACCTGCTGGGCGGCGGTGTTGTCGGCGCCCGTCCGCAGCTCGATCCGTTCGAACATCTGGTCCTGGAACAGCCATCGGGCGGTGGCGAGCGCGGCCTCGGAGGCATAGCCCTCGCCTCTGGCCCAGGGGGCGACGAGATACATCAGTTCGGTGGAGCGGACATGCCAGTTGGTCTTGCCGAGGCGGATGACACCGACCAGCCGCTGGGTGAGGAACTCGGTGACGGCCAGGTCGAGGCCGCGGCCCGCGACCCGCTCGGCCAGGGCGCCCCGGCTGATCCAGGCGCGGGCGGCCGGTTCGGAGAACGGATGCTCCACGTCGGTCCAGGCGACGACCTGTTCGTCGTTCATCATCTCGGTCAGCGCGGGCACGTCGTCGTCCTCCAGCGGACGCAGCACCAACCGCTCCGTGCTGATGGAGATGGTGGGAAAGGTGCTCATCATGCGCCGCTCCGTAACCGTCGGTGTGACCGTCTCAGCCGTCAAGTCCCGCTGAACTGCCCAGCATGCAGCATCCGAGCGCCGTGTCGCACCACGGGGTGCGCTCCGTCGTGGGGAGCGCACCCCGTGATCCCGATGGTCGCGGGGTCAGCCGGAGGCCACCGGAAGCACCGAGCCCTGGTACCGGTCCTCGATGAACTTCTTCACGTCGGCGGAGGACAGCAACTTCGCCAGCTTCTCGACCTGCGGGTCGTCCTCGTTGCCGCGTTTGACGGCGAGGATGTTGGCGTAGGGGTTGTCCTTCGCGGACTCCAGCAGGACGGCGTCCTTCGCCGGGCTCAGGCCCGCGTCCTGCGCGAAGTTGTTGTTGATGACCGCGGCGGCCACGTCGTCGAGCGAGCGCGGCAGCTGAGCGGGTTCCAGTTCCTTGAAGGTGAGGTTCTTCGGGTTGTCCACGATGTCCGCGGGGGACGCGTCGGTGCCCGCGTCCGGCTTGAGCGTGATGACGCCCTGCGCGGCCAGCAGTTGCAGGGCCCGGCCCTCGTTGGTGGTGTCGTTGGGTACGGCGACGGTGGCTCCGTCGGGCAGCTCGCGGACGTCCTCGACCTGCTTCGAGTACACGCCCATGGGCGGCAGATAGGCGTCCACGACCGGGACCAGGTCGGTGCCCTTGGCCTCGTTGAAGTCGTTCAGGTAGGGCTCGTTCTGGTAGAGGTTGGCGTCCAGCGAGCCCTCCTGGAGGGCGGTGTTGGGCACGACGTAGTCGGTGAACTCGCGGATCTCCAGGCTGAGCCCGGCGTCGGCGGCGAGGTGGTCCTTGATGTACGTCAGGACCTCACCGGCCGGGACCGCGGTGGCGCCGACGACGAGGGTGTCGCCGTCGGCGCCCGCGCCGCCGGAGTCGCTGCCCGAGCCGCACGCGGTGAGCGCGAGGCCCAGGGTGAGTGCGGCCGAGGTCGCGAGCAGTGCGGTGCGGCTGCTGGGGGTGCGGCGCTTCACGGTGTGCTGCTTCCCCGTGTTCAGAAGGCCGCGACGACGGAGCCGTCGTACGTGTCGTCGATGAACTTCTTCACCTCGGGCGAGGTGAGCAGTTCGGCCAGTTCCTGGATGCGCGGGTCGTCCTCGTTGCCCTTCTTCACCGCGAGGAAGTTGCCGTACGGGTTGTCCTTGGGGGACTCGGCGACCAGGGCGTCCTTGGCCGGGCTGAGGTCGGCCTCCAGGGCGTAGTTGCCGTTGATCACGGCCGCGTCGACATCGCCGAGGGAGCGCGGCACCTGGGCCGCCTCCAGCTCCTTGAACTGGAGGTCCTTCGGGTTGGACTCGATGTCCTTGGGGGTCGCCTCGTAGCCGACGCCGGACTTCAGCGTGATGACGCCGTTGGCCTCCAGCAGCTTCAGCGCGCGGGCCTCGTTGGTCGTGTCGTTGGGGACGGCGACCGTGGCGCCCTTCTTCAGGTCGTCGAGGCTCTTCAGGCTGTCGGAGTAGACGCCGAGCGGCTCCAGATGGACGGTGGCGCCGGGGACGGCAACGATGTCGGTGCCGTTCTTCTCGTTGAAGTCGTCCAGGTAGGGCTGGTGCTGGAAGTAGTTGGCGTCGACCTCGCCGTCCTGGACGGCCGTGTTGGGGGTCACGTAGTCGGTGAACTCCTTGACCTCCAGTTCGAGGCCGGCGTCCGCGGCGAGGTTGTCTCTCACGTAGTTGAGGATCTCGGCGTGCGGGATGGCGGTGGCGGCGACGGTGAGCGGACCGCTGGTGTCGGCGCCGGCGTCGTCTTCCGAACCGCAGGCGGAGAGTCCGAGGGTGAGGGCTCCGGCGGCGAGGACAGCGGTGGTGATCTTGGCGGTGTTACGCACGAAAAGTGCCTTTCCTATGGGGTGGTGCGGCCCCGCGGTGGTGTGCGGGGCGCGCGGACATATGGGGTGGGCGGACATGTGGGGGCGCGCGGACATGTGGGGTGGGCCGGGCGGCCCTCGGGAGCAGGAGCGGTGGGGCTAGACGGCCTTGCCGATCTCGGCGGTCCCGGTCTCCTTGGCCCGCAGCAGGGCGAGCCGGGGCATCGGGCCGGACGCGCCAGCGCGGCGGTGCAGGGAGCGGGCCGCGTAGTCGCCGGCGAACTGGATCAGGGAGATCCCGACGGCGAGGACCGCCACGGTGATCCACATCAGGCCGGTCTCGAAGCGCTGGTAGCCGTAGCGGATGGCGAGGTCGCCGAGTCCGCCGCCGCCGACCGTGCCGGCCATCGCGGAGTAGCCGATGAGGGCGATGACGGTGGTCGTGGTGGAGGCGATCAGGGACGGCAGGGACTCGGGGATGAGCACCTTGCGGACGATGGTCCAGGTGTTGCCGCCCATCGACTGGACGGCCTCGACCAGTCCGTGGTCCACCTCGCGCACGGCCGTCTCGACCAGCCGGGCGAAGAACGGGATGCCGCCGATGGCCAGCGGGACGATCGCGGCCTCGCTGCCGATGGTGGTGCCGGTGACCCAGCGGGTGAAGCCCATCAGCGCGACCATCAGGATGATGAACGGCATCGAGCGGCCGATGTTCACGATCTGCCCGATGACCTTGCTGACCACGGTGTTCTGGAGGAGCCCGCCCCGGTCGGTGAGGACCAGCAGCACCCCGATCGGCAGACCGGCGGCGACGGCGATCAGGGTGGACCAGCCGACCATGATCAGGGTCTCGGTACACGCCTGCTCCAGCAGGGGCCGTATCTCGGACCAGGTCACTGGGCACCTTCCTTGGCGAGAGTGGGCCGGGCGCCCGTCGTGTCGGTCCGCTCACCGGCGGCGGCGTCGCGCTCACCGGCCGTGTCACCGGCCGCGTCGGCCCGCTCGCCGACCACGTCGATCTGGAGTCCCTGCTCCCGCAGGAATCCGATGGGTACGACGTTGTCCTCGTAGCGGCCGGGCAGTTCGATGCGCATCCGGCCGACCTGGAGGCCGCCGACGGTGTCAATGGCGGCGCCGAGGATCGAGATGTCGATGTTGTAGGTGCGGGACAGCTGGGAGATGACCGGCTGGGTGGCGGCCTCGCCGTGGAAGGTGATGTCGAGGACGGTCCGGTCGTCGGCGGAGGCGTCGCCGGTCACCGGGAAGAGCGCGGCGGCGAGTTCCGAGCCGGGGGTGGCGAGCAGTTCGCTGACCGTGCCGGACTCGACAATCCTGCCCCCGTCCATCAGGGCGGCGGAGTCGCAGACGCTCTTGACCACGTCCATCTCGTGGGTGATGAGCAGGACGGTCAGGCCGAGCTGCCGGTTGAGGTCGCGCAGCAGTTGCAGGATCGAGCGGGTGGTCTCGGGGTCGAGGGCGCTGGTGGCCTCGTCGGAGAGCAGCACCTTCGGGTCGCCGGCCAGGGCGCGGGCGATGCCGACGCGCTGCTTCTGGCCGCCGGAGAGCTGGGCCGGGTAGGACTTGGCCTTGTCGGCGAGGCCCACCAGGTCGAGCAGTTCCAGCGCCTTGACGGAGCGTTCCCGCCCCGACTTGCCGAGGATCTCCAGCGGCAGTTCGACGTTGTCCTGCACGGTCCGCGAGGACAGCAGGTTGAAGTGCTGGAAGACCATGCCGATCCGGCTGCGGGCCCGGCGCAGTTCCTTGCTCGCGCGCGGGCCGCGTCCGGCGAGCGCGGTGAGGTCCTGGCCGGCCACGGTGACCGTGCCGGAGGTGGGGCGTTCCAGCAGATTGACGCAGCGGATGAGCGAGGACTTGCCGGCCCCGGACTGGCCGATGACGCCGTAGACCTCGCCTTCGCGGACATGCAGATCGACGCCGTCGAGGGCGGTGACCTCACGGCCGCGCGAGCGGTAGACCTTGGTCAGGTCCGTTGTCGTGATCACTGGGGATTCCGTCACTGTCGAGTGCGGGCGTGGGTGTGCGCCGGGCACGGGTGCATACGGTCGGGAGCACGGCACGGTTCTCGCGGTGGCGAGCAAGCTGGGGAGAACAGGCGCGCGGGGCGGCTCGGTCCGGCCGGCTCCGCTGCGGGAACGCGGGCGCGGACATGAGCGGTCCCGCTTCGGGGCGCGGGACTCGGGTGGTGCGGGGGCCCTCTAGAAAGCGCGCATTCGACACATACAGCGAGCACCGGGCGTCGTGGTCGCCTCGGTCGCAAGGGTGCGGCTGCTCGTCGTGGTCATGCGAGCAGTAAACCAGACGTACGGTCCTTACCGGTGACCGTTGTCCGGATAGTGGACGAACATGGACGCCTCTGTCCGGTGTCCGGGGCGCGGGCCGGGATCCCCGCTTCCCCGCCCGTGACCAGCACGGACAGCGGGGAGAGGGCTGCCGCGGCCAGGTGGGCGCGGAGTTCCCGGGCGGGATGGGTTGTGGCCAACGCCACGGTGGCCGTCCCGGCGGAACGGGGCACTCCGGGGGCGGCGGCATCGGGCCCTCCGGCCCGTAATAGGGTCGGCGGCATGCTTGAAGTCCTGACTCTGGTGACCGGCGTCGCCGCGTTGCTGCTGGCCGCGTGGTGCGGCTGGGCCGCGTACCGGGATCAGCCGACGAAGGACTGGCACTTCATCGGGATGGCCGTGGTGTCGGTGCTGGCGCTGGTCCAGCTGGTCGCCGGGATCGTGCTGCTGGCACGGGGCGAGAAGCCGGACCAGGGCACGACGATCTTCGTGGCGTATCTGATCGGGTCGTTCGCGTGTGTGCCGGCCGCCGGGTTCATGTCATTGGCCGAGCGGACCAAGTGGGGGTCGGTGACCGTGGCCGCCGGCGGGGTCGTGCTGGCCGTTCTGGAGGTGCGGCTCTATGACATCTGGGCGGGCTGAGGTGGGTACGGCGGCACGCTCCCGGCTGATCAGCGGTCCGGGGACGCTGCTGGTGTGGCTGTACGGCGTGATGGTCGTCGGTGCGGTGTCCCGGTCCGCCGTGCAGATCGCCACGGAGTTCGACAGGGCGCCGCTCGCGTACACGCTGTCCGCGCTCGCGGGCCTGGTGTACGGGTTCATCACGTACTCGCTGGTGCGGGGCGGGGAGCGGGCGCGGCGGGCGGCGTTCGTGTGCTGTGCGGTGGAGTTGGCGGGGGTGCTGGGGGTCGGGACCTGGACCCTGGTCGAGCCCTCCGCGTTTCCCGATTCGACCGTGTGGTCGGACTTCGGGATGGGCTATCTGTTCATTCCGGTGATCCTGCCGGTGACGGCGATGTACTGGCTGCGGAGGGCGGCGGGACGCGAGCAGGTGGGCTGAGCGTCAGCGGCGGCTTTCCCCGCGTCGTGGTTGCCCGCGCAGTTCCCCGCGCCCCTCGGGGCGTGGGGGGCACCGCTCGCCGAAAGGTCTGGCGTCACGCCGTCTGTACGAACGTGCCCGCCGGCTTCTCCAGGATGACCATCGGGACGCCGTCCTTGCCCTTCTCCGTGCCGACCGTCTCGTAGCCCACCTTGCGGTAGAGGCGGAGGTTGCCCTCGCTGCGGTGGCCGGTGTGGAGGCGGAAGCGCTTGGTGCCGTGCCGGTCGGCGAGGGCGGACTCGGCGGCCTTGAGGAGACGGGCGCCGATGCCGTGGCCCTGGAGGCGGGGGTGGACGCAGAGCCGGCCGATGGCGGCGGAGCCGTCCTCGTGCGCGGCGCCGCGCACCGCGCCGATCACCTCGTCGCCGAGCCGGGCCACGAAGACACAGTCCCCGGCGATCTCCGCGCGGACCTCGTCCAGGGTCTCGACCAGCGGGTCGATGCGGTAGTTGCCGTACAGGGCGGCCTCGCTCTGGAAGCAGAGGTATTGAAGCTTGAAGATCTGCTCGGCGTCGTGCTCGGCCGCCTCGGAGATGACCACGCTCATGCCCATGTGTGCACGCCTCCCGCTCACCTGTCGCCTGTCGTCCCTCACTCCTATCCCCGTGCTCCGCGAGCCGCAACCACCCGAGCGGGGAGGCGGCGCCGACATTCCGGATACTTGGAACATTCCGGTCCGGGTCTGCCCTGTGAGATACCCAACTCCCCCGAGACCACCCGCGACCGCCCGGAGCGCGGTCGCCCCGGGCGGTGGTTCCTCACCCCCTCAGAGGTGTGTTCTCGTCAGGGGTGTGTTCTCGTCAGGGTGTGTTTCGGCCGTCAGCCGGCCTGGAAGTCCGCGCGGGCCAGCAGGCCGGTGTCCGGCTGGTCGGTGAAGACACCGTCGATGCCGGTGGCGAAGTACGTCCGGTAGAGGCCGAAGACATCGCCGTACGCGTCGGCGTCGGTGCCCTTGCGGAAGGCCGGAGGCAGGAACGGGTTCTCGTTGCGCAGGGTGTAGGGGTGCAGGATCAGGCCGACCTTGTGGGCGTCGGCGACCAGCGTGCTCGGCTTGGTCAGGTTGCCGGTGGCGTCCTTGGGGATGACCAGGTCCACGGTCGGGCCGATGCCGTTGGCGTAGGAGGCGATCTCGCGCAGGCCGGCCGGCTTGATCAGGTCGGCGACGGTCCGGGGGTCGCCGGAGTCCACGAAGTCGTACGGGCGGCTGCTCGCCCCGGAGAGCAGCACCACGAGCGGGTTGTCGACCAGCTTGTTCAGGCGCTGGATGCTGGTCGGCTCGAAGGACTGGAGGATGACCGGCGAGTTCCACTTGTTGCGGCCGTACTTGCGCAGCACGTTCGCGACCCGCTCCTCCAGGGCCAGGCCCTGCTTGCGGAAGTAGGTGGGGTGCTTCAGCTCGGGGTAGATCCAGACCTGCTTGCCGCGCTTACGGGTCTGCTCGTCCTGCCACTTGAGCACCTCTTCGAAGGTGGGGATCTCCCAGCGGCCGTTGTAGAGGGTGTTGTGCGGGCGGTTGGCCGGAATGCGCTCGGTGGCGCGCAGGGTCTTCAGCTCGGCGAGCGTGAAGTCCTCGGTGAACCAGCCGGTGGTGGAGTAGCCGTCGAGCAGCTTGGTCTTCTTGCGGTCGGCGAACTCGGGGTGGTCCGCGACATCCGTGGTGCCGCCGATCTCCGGCTCATGGCGGCAGACCAGATGGCCGTCCTTGGTGGGGACCAGGTCACCGGCCTCGACGATGTCGGCGCCCAGGTCCAGGGCCAGCTGGTAGGCGCCGAGGGTGTGCTCGGGGCGGTAGCCGCTGGCGCCGCGGTGACCGATGATCGTGGGCTTGGGCAGGTTCTTCAGGCCATTGCCCGTCTGGCGTGTGTCGGTGGCACTCGCCGTGCCGGACAGTCCGAGGACGGCCCCGCCCGCGCCGAGCACGGCGGCGCCGAGCAGCGCCCGTCGTCCCGTGTACGCCTGGTTGTTCGCCTGGCTTGTCGCCGGGCTCTTCGCCTGCTCGTTCGGCTCCTGCGATCCCATCAGCGGCCTCCTCGCCGTCCGCTCCGCACCCCACCGGGGCGCGTCCCTCCGGCCGGGCGCCGGGTGGTGCGCGCCGATCGTAGGGTGGCGGACGTGACGGAAGGGGGGCGCTGACTCGAACACATGGGTGACGGTGGATGTCGTACGGGCGGCCAGGTCTGACGGTGTGTCCAGTGGGGTCCGTGGGTGAACTCAGGTGAACGCAGGTCAATAGTGCGTAAGAGCTTGATGAACCCGATGTGCGTTGGGCGGGTAACCGCGAGTATCGTCCTCACCTGCGCAGACTCATACGCACAGACGCATTACGCCACAAACCCATACCGAAATTCTTGACACCGGAGGGCCCGTTGTCCCGCTTCGCGCTCATCAAGGCAGTGCTCGGACCGATCATGCGCCTGATGTTCCGCCCCCGGGTGGAGGGAGTGGAGCACATTCCCGGCGACGGCCCCGTGATTCTGGCGGGGAACCATCTCACGTTCATCGACTCGATGATTCTGCCGCTGGTCTGTGACCGTCAGGTGTTCTTCATCGGCAAGGACGAGTACGTCACCGGCAAGGGCCTCAAGGGCCGGGCGATGGCGTGGTTCTTCACCGGCGTCGGCATGATCCCCGTCGACCGCGACGGCGGCAAGGGCGGGGTGGCGGCGCTGATGACCGGCCGCCGGATCCTGGAGGAGGGGCGGCTGTTCGGCATCTACCCCGAGGGCACGCGCTCGCCCGACGGGCGGCTGTACCGGGGGCGTACGGGGATCGCGCGGCTGACGCTGATGACGGGGGCGCCGGTGGTGCCGTTCGCGATGATCGGCACGGATCGGATTCAGCCGGGTGGGGCGGGGATGCCTCGGCCGTGCCGGGTGACGGTGCGGTTCGGGGAGGCGCTGGAGTTTTCCCGGTACGAGGGGATGGATCGGGATCGGTATGTGTTGCGGGCGGTGACGGATTCTGTGATGACCGAGGTCATGCGGTTGTCGGGGCAGGAGTATGTGGATATGTACGCGACCAAGGCGAAGGACGCGGCGTAGGTTTTTCGGGGGTTTCAGGGGCTTCAGGGGTTTCGGGGGTGGTGTCCGCGCGTTGTCCCGTGCGGGTGCGTTGTGGCTTGTCGCGCAGTTCCCCGCGCCCCTAAGGGGGGGACGGGGTGGCGGCACGTTCTTCGGTGCAGGCTCGTCGTGGTTGTTCGCGCAGTTCCCCGCGCCCCTGAGGGGCGGATGGGGGTTCCGGTGAGATTTCTCGTGCGGCTTTAGTGGCGTTGTGGGACCGGGGGCTCTTCCGGAGGGGCTTTCCTGGTGGTTTCGGCGGGGGTTGGGAACCAGAGGACGAAGGTTGAGCCTTCGCCCAATTTTGAGAAGAGGCGGATCTGGCCGCCGTGGGACTCGACTATCTGGCGGACGATCGCGAGGCCCAGGCCCGCGTGGCGGTCGCGGGTGGTGCCGTGGTCGCGGGCGCGCCAGAAGCGGTCGAAGACCCGGGTCAGGCCCCCGGGCGCGCGGGGCCGTAGAACGCTACGGC
>NZ_JBHYUG010000073.1:0-40305 GCF_042749375.1 Streptomyces sp. NPDC059477
GACCGGCTCGCTGCCGGTCGCCGCGCCCGCGGCCCCGGACCCCGGCACCACCCGCGCCGCCGCCCCGGCCGACCGGCACGGCGTCGCCGAGGCCGCCGCCGAGGCCATGGCCGAGGGCGAGTCCCCGGTGGAGGCCGCCGAGCGGGCCGTCAGCCGCAGCGGGGAGCGCTGGGACGCCGTCTACACCGAGGGCGAGTACGCCGAGTTCGAGGAGGCCCTCGACGGCGAGTACACCGGCGTCGGCGTGTCCGCGCGGCGCGAGCGGGACGGCCGGATCGAGGTGACCGAGGTCAGCACCGGCTCGCCCGCCGCCTCCGCGGGCATCCGCGCGGGCGACCGGCTGGTGAGCGTCGACGGGCAGAGCGTCGCCGGCCTCCCGGTCACCGAGGTGGTCTCGCTGCTGCGCGGCGACGCCCAGGACGCGGCCGTCGGCACGACCGTCCGCCTCGGGCTGGAACGCGGCACGCGCGCGTGGGAGCAGATTCTGCACCGCGCCAAGCTGTCCACCGACCCGGTGACCGTCAGCGAGCTGCCCGGCGGGGTCACCGTCATCAAGGTGGTCGCCTTCACCAAGGGCTCCGGCGACGCCGTACGCGATGCCGTGCGGCAGGCCCCGGACGGTACGGGGGTCGTGCTCGACCTGCGCGGCAACTCCGGCGGGCTGGTCACCGAGGCCGTCACCGCCGCCTCCGCCTTCCTCGACGGCGGCCTGGTGGCCACGTACGACGTCGAGGGCGAGCAGCAGGCCCTGCACGCCGAGACCGGCGGCGACACCGCCCGGCCGCTGGTCACCCTGGTGGACGGCGGCACCATGAGCGCGGCCGAGCTGGTCACCGGGGCCCTCCAGGACCGCAGCCGCGCGGTCGTCGTCGGCTCCCGCACCTTCGGCAAGGGGTCCGTGCAGATGCCGACCCCGCTCCCCGACGGCTCGGTCGCCGAGCTGACCGTCGGCCACTACCGCACCCCGGCCGGCCGGGGCGTCGACGGTGAGGGCATCACACCCGACCTGGAGGCCGACGCGGAGGCGCTGGAGCGGGCGGAGACGGTGCTGACCGGGCTGGGGCAGCAGCCGTAGGGGTGGCGCGGCGCCGGGTGTGTGATCGAACGATCTGATCGTTCGTGCTCGTGCTTAATCGCTTCCCGGGCACCCCCTCCCTAGTGCGAAAATGGTCGGCACTATGGCTAAGGAAAAAGGGCGCAAGCTGATCGCGCAGAACAAGAAGGCGCGGCACGACTACCACATCCTCGACACCTACGAGGCCGGACTGGTCCTCACCGGTACCGAGGTGAAGTCGCTGCGCCAGGGCCGCGCCTCGCTGGTCGACGGGTTCGTCCAGCTCGACGGGCACGAGGCGTGGCTGTACAACGTGCACGTGCCGGAGTACACCCAGGGCACCTGGACCAACCACAGCGCCCGCCGCAAGCGCAAGCTGCTGCTGCACCGGGTGGAGATCGAGAAGCTGGAGGCGAAGTCGGGCGAGACCGGGCACACCATCGTGCCGCTGGCCCTCTACTTCAAGGACGGCCGCGCCAAGGTGGAGATCGCGCTGGCGCGGGGCAAGAAGGAGTACGACAAGCGGCAGACCCTGCGGGAGAAGCAGGACCGGCGCGAGGCCGACCGCGCGGTGTCGGCGGTGCGGCGGCGGCAGCGGGCGTGAGCCGCCGCCCGGAGCGGTGGCCTGCCGGCTGCCGTCATCTGCCGGGCGCCGTCGTCCGCGGGGCGTGGTCACCCGCTGGTCGCCGTCGTCCGCCGGTCGCCGGTCGCTGGGAATACGCTGGCATGCCGCTGTGCTGATCACGTACGATGGCAGAAGCGCCGCCAAGACGGTGCGTCGATTGAAAACACCACATGGGGATGATCGGTTTCGACAGCGGTTGTCGAAGCAGGGGAAGCGTGTCGAGGAAGCGGCAATGATCTCGTAAACCACAGGCCGAAAAAAATAATCGCCAATACCAAGCGCGATTCCTTCGCCCTCGCTGCCTAAGTAGCGACTTGCGAAGTGTCAGCCCGGGGCTGTTCCCGACCCGGATCCTGGCATCAGCTAGGGAACTAAACCTTGATCTCGGTCACGGGGTGAAGAGGGAAATCTAACAGTGACTGAGCCCGTCGGAGACTTGTCCGCGTGATCTCCGGGGCTGAGAAAAGCGCAGCGGACTGCACACGGAGAAGCCCTGATTCCGCACCGTTGGACGCGGGTTCGATTCCCGCCATCTCCACGATCTCCATGATGAAGGCCCGGTGGTCATTGACCACCGGGCCTTCGGTGTGTCCACGGAGAGTGTGTGCGCAGAGGATGTGTGCGCAGACGGCTACCTGCCTGGACGCAGGGCCAGCAGCAGAGCGATCGCCGCCGCTGTGGCCGGCAGGCCGTAGCCCGCTGTCGGGGACAGGTGTTCGGAGACCCAGCCGCCGACCGCCGCGCCGCAGGCGATGCCGCCGAGCAGGCCGGTGACGGCGAGCGTCATGGCCTCGTTCAGACGGTCCGCGGGAGCGCGCCTCTGGATGAGGGTCATGCCCGTGATCATCGTCGGGGCGGTCGCCATCCCGGCGATCAGCAGCGTGACGGCCACCAGCAGGAGCGAACCGGTCAGGGACGCGGCGAGCAGCGGGAGGAGGAGCAGGGCGGTCATCGCGGCGATGCACCACGGGTAGCGTTTCTCGGCCGGGCCGGTCGGCCGCAGCGCCCCGAAGGCGAGGCCCGCCGCGAACGAACCGGCCGCCTGGAGCCCCAGCACCACACCCGCCGCCGCCGGATGCCCGGCCGCGTCCGCGAAGGCGAGGGTGACCACCTCCATCGAACCGAACACCGCGCCCATGGCCGGACAGATCACCAGCAGCGGCACCATGCCGGGCGCCCGCAGCGGGGAGCCGGACGCCGTCGTCGGGCGGGGCGGCGGTTCGGTCGAGCGCTGCGCGGCGAACAGCAGCACGCCGCTCACCAGCAGCACCACCCCGGTCAGCGTGCCCGCCTCCGGGAAGAACGTCCCGCACAGGAACGCCGCGAGCACCGGCCCGAGCATGAAGCTCAGTTCGTCGGCGGACTGCTCGAAGGAGTTCGCGGTGTGCAGCGCCTCGGGGTCGTCCGCCAGCAGATGCGCCCAGCGGGCCCGGGACATGCCGCCGATGTTCGGCGTGGTCGCGGTGGCGGCGTACGAGGCGAACAGGGTCCAGGCGGGGGCGTCGTGGCGGACGCACAGCACCAGGGCCAGGCTGCCGAGGACCGCGCAGAGCGTGGCCGGTACGGCGATCCGGGCCTGGCCGTGGCGGTCGACGAGCCGGGCGGTCCAGGGGGCGACGAGTGCGGTCGCGGCGAGGCCGCTCGCCGTGACGGCTCCGGCGAGCGCGTACGAGTCGCGCGCTCCGGCGATCATCACGACCGCGCTCACGCTGAACATGCCCATCGGCAGCCGGGCGAGCAGGTTCCCGGCGGTGAAGGCCCGGGTGCCGGGGCGGGCGAAGAGCGTGCGGTAGGGGCCGGGTGGGTGGCGGCGATGGTGGTGACTGTGGGGGTGAGTGTGGGTCTGGGTGCGCGGGCGGAAGTCTGCGGCTATGAGCGTGTCGGACGTGACGGTGAGGAGCGGAGCGGTGGGGGCGGTGGGCGCGGCTGCGGGGTTCGCCGGGTGTCGGCGGTCGGCGTAGGGCGGTTGCGGCATGGGCATCACGGTCGCCCGCGCTTGATCGTTCGGTCCAACACCTTCTGATCGAATATTCACGCGCCCTGGTTGTGAATTCGTGGGCTACGTTGCCGGGATGCCCGCCGATCTCGACCCCAGGTTGTTGCGCGCCTTTGTCGCCGTCGCACAGGAACTGCACTTCACCCGTGCCGCCGCGCGCCTGTATGTGGCGCAGCAGGCGCTCAGCAGGGACGTACGGCGGCTGGAGCGGGAGCTGGGCGCGGAGTTGTTCGTACGGACAACCCGGCAGGTGACGTTGACCGGGGACGGTGAGCGGCTGCTGCCGTACGCGCGGCGGGTGCTGCGGGCGCAGGACGAACTGCTCGCGGCGTTCGCCCCGGCCCGGCCGCTGCTGGTCGATGTGAACTCGCCCGGCCTCGGCACGGCCCGGCGGGTGCTGCACCGGGCGCGCGAACTGGAGCCGGATCTGGAGCTGATGGCCCGCTACGAGAGCGGGCTGACCTGGGCGGCGGGAGAAGTGCTCGCGGGGCGGCTGGACGCGTCCTTCGGGCGGTTCGCGGGGCTGGATCCGGTGCTGCGGGCCGGGCTTGAGCAGCAGCCGGTGCGGTACGAGCCGATGGCCGTGCTGCTGCCGCGAGGGCATCGGCTGGCCGGCCGCGACCGGGTGCCGCTCGCCGAGCTGGCCGGGGAGTCGGTCTACGCCGGGGACGGGAATCCGCGCACACCGGAGTGGACCGACCTGGCGCGTCACCTGTTCGAGGGACGGGGGATCCAGGTCGCGTCACCCTATCCGCTGGCGATCGGCGAGGAGGAGTTCGAGCGGGTGATGGCGAAGACGGGCAACCCGATCCTCGTCGTGGAGGAGTTTCCGGCCATGGCTGGAACCGTGCATCGGCCGTTGATCGATCCGGTTCCGTTGTCGCCGGTCTCTCTCGTCTGGCGAAAGGGCCTGGTGCATCCCGGATTGGCCGCCCTCCGGCGGGCCGCCGCGCAGCTCGGAGTGGAGGAAGGGTGGCTGCGGCGGCCTGCGGGGGGATGGATTCCAGCCACCGATCTGGAGGCGATGAACGTCCACGACTGACACGCGGCGAACACATTTCCCGCGCGTGCGCTACATTCATCGCGCGAGCACGGTGTGGTAATGGGGGCGCTGGAACCGGGTGGGGGCCTGGTTCGGTCGACGGGGTGCTCGGGTCGTCCGCGCTTCCGGAACTGTCCCGTGGGGGGAAGTGCGTACGTGAACAAGTGGCGAGAAGACGCCCAACCGGAATGGCCCGAGCCTGTGGCCGGGACGGGGGAGATACCGGCCACGGGAGGAACCGGCCGGGGCTCCGGGGGTGAAGTGGACGCTGACGGGTCCGGGGGCAAGCAGGAGACATTCCGGGCGTTTGAGCCGATGCGGGCTATGCCGCCGACGCGGATGAATTGGGTGGATCAGGTAGATCCGGGGGATAGGGCAGGCTCGGTGGGTTCGTTGGATTCGGGAGATCGGGCGGATTCGCTGGATTCGCTGGATCCGGGGGATCCGGGGGATCCGGGGCATCAGGGGGAGCCCACCGCTGGTGACGACGCCGTGGCGACCGGTCGGGCCGGCGCGACCACGCCGTCCGTCGGCTCGTGGGGGGTTCCGCTCACCGGTGCCACCGAGGTGCTGCCGCCCACGGGTGCCGGACGGCCGTACACCGGATCGGTCGACGAGACCGCCGTACTTCCATCAGGTGGGCCGGGTGCGACGGGTGGGCCGGCCTCGCCGAGCACCGCTGCCGTGCCCCCGCCCCCGCGCGATCCCTGGCGGACCCCCGACGACGGGGATGTCCCGCGCGGTGCCGCCACCGCGCACTCCCACGACCCTCATGAGGTGACCGTCCAGCTGGACGCGGTGCAGCTCGGGGCCGGTGGGGTGGTGCGGGCGGCGCCGGGGGACGGGCCTGGGCACGACGGGGGCGACGGGCCGGTGTTCGTCGACGAGAGCGGGCGGCGCAGCCGTCGGTTCCGGCGGATCGGCATCGCCGTGGCCATGGCCTGCGCGGTCTACGCGGTCGTCATCGTCGCCACGCTGGTGTCCGGGAACTCCGACGCGCCCTGGCTGCCCGTGCCGGGGCAGCAGGACGAGCAGCCGGCCGGGCAGGTCGACACCACTCCCGCGCCCGTGCGGTCGGCCGAGTCCGCCGACCCCGGTGTCAGCGCGCCCGAGGATTCGCCGTCGGCGAGCGAGGACACGCTCCCCTCGCCGGACACCGGCCCCACCGCGTCCGACGAGGCCACCGCCTCCGCCGACCCCGACACCTCGGTCACGCCCGAGCCACCGCCCCGGACCGGCGGCGCGACCACGCCGGGCACCGGCCCGACCGACCTGGACCCGGAGCCGTCGCTCCCGACCACCAGTTCGCCCGAGCCGGGCGGGTCCGAGTCGCCCCCGACCTCGCCCACCAGCCCCACGACCAGCCCGAGCACCGACGCCGGTGAGGCGGGCGGCGGCGACGGGGGCGCGGGCGGCGCCGCGGCGCAGGGCGGTGCGGCGGAGGGCGTCTCTGCCGACGGGATCTTTGCCGACGGGGTCTCCGCGCAGCGCGCCTCCGGCCCGGTTCTCCCCCTCGGCCTGGGCCTTTCCCCTGGCCTTCCCCATGACCTTCCCCTCGGTATCTCCGCCGGTTCCTCCCCGCCCGGCGGCGCGCTCACCGCCGTACGGTTCTCCGCTCTCTCTTCTCTCCTCCCGTCCCCGGAGTACGTCCTCTGATGGCCATACGTTCCCGCCGCAGGGGATCCGTCCCCTCCGGCCCACGGCGCCGCCGCGTGCCCATGCGGCTGCTGCTGCCCGCGCTCGTCCTGGTCGCCCTGATGGCGATGCTGATGCTGCGCGGTTATGTGCACAGCGAGATCCTGGCCGATCACCGGGTCCGGGAACCGGTCTCCAAGAGCGAGGTCCCCCAGGACGTCCTCAAGGGCGGCCCGGTGATCGACACGCGTGACGGCCGGCGCAGCAGCCTGCGGCTCCCCGACCGTGAACTCGTCCTGACCTTCGACGACGGCCCGGACCCGGTCTGGACGCCGCGCGTGCTCGACGTGCTGAAGAAGTACGACGCGCACGCCGTCTTCTTCATCACCGGCACGATGGCCTCGCGCTATCCGAAGCTGGTGCAGCGGATCGTGGACGAGGGCCATGAGATCGGGCTGCACACCTTCAACCATCCCGACCTGTCGTTCCAGTCCAAGGAGCGCATCGACTGGGAGCTGTCCCAGAACCAGCTGGCGCTGGCGGGCGCGGCCGGGATCCGCACGTCGCTGTTCCGGCCGCCGTACTCGTCGTTCCCCTGGGCCATGGACAACGAGTCGTGGCCGGTGGCCGAGTACATCGGCAGCAAGGGCTACATCAGCGTCGTCAACGACACCGACAGCGAGGACTGGAAGCGGCCGGGTGTCGAGGAGATCATCCGGCGGGCGCTGCCGAAGGAGAAGGACCAGGGCGCGATCGTCCTGATGCACGACTCCGGCGGTGATCGTTCGCAGACGGTGGCCGCGCTCGATCGGTACATTCCGCGGCTCCAGGACAAGGGGTACCGCTTCGACACGCTCACCCGGGCCCTGGACGCGCCCAGTGCGCACACGCCTGTCGCGGGGGTGGAGGCGCTCAAGGGTGACGCCTGGATCGTGCTGGTACACGCGTCCGGGACGATCACCGATGTGCTGGTCGTCGCGCTCGCGGTGATCGGAGTCCTGGTCTTCGCCCGCTTCGGGATGATGCTGATCCTCTCCGTGGTGCACGCCCGCCGGGTGCGGCGCCCGAACTTCCGCTGGGGGCCACCGATCACGGAACCGGTGTCCGTGATCGTTCCGGCGTACAACGAGGCGAAATGCATCGAGCAGACGGTTCGTTCGCTCATGGCGAGCGATCATCCGATCGAAGTGATCGTCGTGGACGACGGCTCGACCGACGGCACGGCACGGATCGTCGAGGATCTGCGGCTGCCGGGCGTGCGCGTGGTACGGCAGCTCAACGGCGGCAAGCCGGCCGCGCTCAACCGGGGGATCGCCAACGCCGCTCACGATCTGATCGTCATGATGGACGGCGACACGGTCTTCGAACCGTCGACCGTGCGTGAGCTGGTCCAGCCGTTCGGTGATCCGCGCGTGGGCGCGGTGGCCGGCAACGCCAAGGTCGGCAACCGGGATTCGCTGATCGGCGCCTGGCAGCACATCGAGTACGTGATGGGCTTCAACCTGGACCGCCGGATGTACGACGTGCTGCGCTGCATGCCGACCATTCCCGGCGCGGTCGGCGCGTTCCGACGCTCCGCCCTGGAGCGGGTCGGCGGCATGAGCGACGACACGCTCGCCGAGGACACCGACATCACCATGGCCATGCACCGCGACGGCTGGCGGGTCGTCTACGCGGAGAACGCCCGCGCGTGGACCGAGGCCCCGGAGTCGGTGCAGCAACTGTGGTCGCAGCGCTACCGGTGGTCGTACGGCACCATGCAGGCGATCTGGAAGCACCGCAGGGCGCTGGTGGACCGTGGCCCGTCCGGCCGGTTCGGGCGGGTCGGCCTGCCCCTGGTCTCGCTCTTCATGGTCCTGGCCCCGCTCCTGGCGCCGCTGATCGATGTGTTCCTCATCTACGGCCTGGTGTTCGGCCCGACCGAGCGAACGATCGGAGCGTGGGTGGGCGTTCTGCTCGTCCAGGCGGTCTGCGCGGCGTACGCCTTCCGGCTCGACCGTGAACGCATGACCCATCTGATCTCGCTGCCGCTCCAGCAGATCCTCTACCGGCAGTTGATGTACGTCGTCCTGCTCCAGTCCTGGATCACCGCCCTGACCGGCGGCCGGCTGCGCTGGCAGAAGCTGCGGCGGACGGGCGCGGTGGGGCTGCCGGGACCCGGAGACCCCCGGGCGCCGGTCCGCCCCCAGGCCCCGGCGGGGCCGCGATCACACCGGCGATGAACGAACGACGCGTCCCAGAGCGGTCGGTGCCCCACGCGGCGCCCCGCCCCGGCGAGCAACAAACCCACACGTGGCACCACCAGGGCTGACAGGACGTCCCCATGTACGACCGCAAGTACGATCCTCCGCACGGCCAGAGTCCGTACGATCAAGGTCCGCACGGCCAGGGTCCGTTCGATCAGGGTCCGTTCGATCAGGGGCCGCAGGGCGAGGGTTCGTATGATCCGGGCCCGCGCGGCGAAGGTTCGTTCGGCGAAGGCTCGTACGGCGACCGTTCGTACGGCCAAGGTGCGCAGGGCCACTATCCACAGGGTCAGACTTCATTCGACCAGAGTTCGTACGATCAAAGTTCGTACGATCACGGCGCGCGGAGCGTTTTCCAGGGATCGCCGGTGATGACGACGCCGGAGCCCTCTCCCGGGGTGGCCGCGCCCGTGACGCCAGCCCCCGGTTCCCCCCGCGGCCCCGTCCGTGACCGCTACTTCGACCTGCTGCGCGCGCTCGCCCTCTTCCGTGTCGTTCTCTACCACCTCACCGGCTGGGCGTGGCTGCCTCTGGTGTTTCCGTCCATGGGCGTGATGTTCGCTCTGGCCGGCAATCTCATGGCACGTTCGCTCAAGCGTCCGCCGACGCAGGTCATCCGCGGCCGGATCCGCCGGCTGCTGCCACCGCTGTGGGTGCTGGGCGTGGTGGGCGTGACCGGGATGGTCCTCCAGGGCTGGGGCCCGGACTCCGAGGGGTATCCGGGCTGGTGGTGGTTCCATCTCCTGTACTGGATCTTCCCGTTCAGCGACCCGCCGTACGCGGAGGGGCTCCCCGGCATCCACGGGTTCGTCGGCGAGAACTGGGCGGCGGACTTCGCCGGACCGCTCTGGTACATCCGCGCGTACCTCTGGTACGTGCTGCTCTCCCCGTTCCTGCTCAAGGCACTGCGGGCGATGCCGGTGGTGACGGTGTTCATGCCGATCGCGCTGGCGTTGGCGTTCGAGCAGGGCTGGATCGTGCTGCCGGGTGAGCGGTTCCCGTCGGCGCTCACGGACTTCAGCACGTTCGGCGCCTGCTGGATCCTCGGCATGGCACACCATGAGGGCATCCTCAAACGACTGCCCCGCTACATCGTGCCGTCCGTGGCCCCGGCGATCGCCTGCGTGGGCCTGTGGTACGCCCTGAACCACGACTTCGGCAATGGCAACGACCTCGACAGCATGCCGCTCGCCCAGGCCCTGTGGTCCTTCGGCACGGTGCTTCTGCTGCTGCACATCAGCCCGTCCTGGTCCGAGTGGCCGAACCGGCTGCGCCGCTTCGCCCGCCCGATCACCCTGCTCAACTCCCGCGCGGTGACGATCTACCTCTGGCACAACATCTGCATCCTGATCACCGTGACCCAGTGGGACCGGTTGTGGGAGTTCGACATCATGTGGCAGCACTTCTCCTGGCTCCTGGAGAGCCCCTGGCCGGTGTTCGCCTTGACCTGGGTCCTGATCGGCGTGTGCGTCGTGGCCTTCGGCTGGGCGGAGGACCTGGCGGCGAAACGACGACCACAGCTGTGGCCGGACGGGAGGGAGAGCGGGGGCCGGCGGGCCGGATCGAGGCCGTCTGGAACTTCTGGCTGAGATCGGTTCCCGTCGGCGCGCGGGAGCAGCCCCGAGGCGACATCGACCAGCACCTTCGGGTTCTTCTGTCTGTTCGCTCAAGTTCATCTGTTCACTCGGCTCTCCGCCCCGCCCTCACAGGTGTGGGTGCGAGGATGCCGTCAACTCCACTGATACCACTGTGTAGTTGAGAAAATGACATGAGTCGAGCGACGGGGGGAGATCGGCGATGCGCAAGCGGCTGGTCAGGAAGATGTTTCGGGAGATGGCCGGTGGGCGGACCGTTTTTCTGCGCATGCGGATGGTGACCTACGCGACGATGGCGCGGCTGGCGTTCTACGCGGAGCAGTTCGGCTATCGCTACGCGGACGCTTCGTACGACCAGGAGTTCCTGCTGATCCTTGTGCCGGACTCCAGTGCGGAGGGGCAGGCGCGGGCCGCGGCGAACTGGGCGCGATATCCGCAGGCCGCTTCGGGTGGGGAGTTGCCCGCGCTGGTGGACAAGGACATCCGGCTGTTCAGGATGCGGATCGATTGGGACATGTACAAGCAGTACAGCCCCTGGCAGAGATCTCTGTACATACTTCTGGGGCTCACGCCGCTCTGCGCCATTTACATCTACGCGTTCCGCGACAACGTGGCTGTAGTCGCCGGCGTCGGGGGATTCTGGGTTTTGACGGTCGGACTGGGAGTGTTCGGGCTCGTCTGGACGCCCCGGCTCTGGGCGCGGCGGGAAGAACGGATGCGTGCGGCGGGGCTCATGGGGGTCACCGACGCGCAAGGGCGGCTGAGGTATGTCCCGGACGACGGGCTACCCGGTGAGGGGAATCCGTTCGCCACGAGGTCGGCCGGGGCGTAACGGGGTCCGGGCCCGAGGCCGGGGAGGAGAGGACCGGGACAGAGGGGCAGCGGTGCGCTTCTTCTCTCACCCCACCCCCACCCACCGTGAGAGCAACGTTCCTCCCCGGTCACCCCCCGCCACAGTGCCGAAACGCCTCCTCCCTACCTTCGGGACTCAGTCGCTCGCAGATCCCGAGCCCCGGAGCCCCTGGAGGCGTCATGACACCCCCGAGTACGGCCCCCGCACCGGCCGCCCCCAGTGGGGGTGGGCGGTGGATCCAGCGCTGGGATCCGGAGGATGAAGGGTTCTGGCGGGAGGGCGGGGAGAAGGTCGCCCGGCGGAATCTGGCCTTCTCGGTGCTCTCCGAGCACATCGGGTTCTCCATCTGGACCGTGTGGTCGGTGCTGGTGCTGTTCATGGGGCCCGAGTACGGGCTCACCCCCGCCGACAAGTTCTTCCTGGTGTCCATGGCGACGCTGGTCGGGGCCGTGGTCCGGGTGCCGTACACCTTCGCCGTCGCGCTCTTCGGCGGGCGGAACTGGACCATCGTCTCGGCCGGCGCGCTGCTCGTCCCGACGGTCGTCGCGTTCGCCGTCATGGAGCCTGGGACCTCGTACACCACCTTCCTGGTGTGTGCCATGCTCGCCGGTGTCGGCGGGGGCAACTTCGCCTCCTCCATGACCAACATCAACGCCTTCTTCCCGCTCCGCAAGAAGGGGTGGGCCCTCGGGCTGAACGCCGGGGGCGGCAACATCGGGGTGCCGGTCATGCAACTGGTCGGGCTCGCCGTGATCGGCGCGGGGGGCGGGCCCCGCGTACTCCTCGGGATCTACATCCCCTGCATCGTGTTCGCCGCCGTCCTCGCCGCGCTGCGCATGGACAATCTCGCGACCCTGCGCAACGACACCGGGGCCGCCAGGGACGCCGTCCGCGACCCGCACACCTGGATCATGTCCTTCCTCTACATCGGGACGTTCGGTTCGTTCATCGGGTACAGCTTCGCGTTCGGGCTGGTGCTCCAGACACAGTTCGGGCGTACGCCGCTCCAGGCCGCCTACGTCACCTTCATCGGCCCGCTGCTCGGCTCGCTCATCCGCCCGCTGGGCGGGGCCCTCGCCGACAGGTACGGCGGGGCGCGCATCACCCTGTGGAACTACGTCGGCATGGCCGCCGCCACCGGCTTCGTCGTGCTCGCCAGCGTCCAGGAGTCGCTGGTGCTGTTCACCGTCGCCTTCATCGCCCTCTTCGTGCTCAGCGGGCTCGGCAACGGGTCGACGTACAAGATGATCCCCGGGATCTTCCAGCGCAAGGCCCTGCGCGAGGGGCTCGACGGGGAGGCGGCCGTCGCTTACGGGCGGCGGCTGTCGGGGGCGTCCATGGGGCTCATCGGGGCCGTCGGCGCACTTGGCGGACTCGGCATCAATCTCGCCTTCCGGCAGTCCTTCCAGACCGCGGGCTCCGGCACCGGCGCCTTCGTCGCCTTCCTCGTCTTCTACGGGCTCTGCTTCGCCGTCACCTGGGCCGTATACCTTCGCCGGCCGGCCGTACGGGCCGAGGAGCGGGCCGCCGCCGAGCCCACGGCACGGCTCAGCTACGCCGAGGTGTGACGTAACACCGGCGACATCAACCCGAACCGAGCCTGTCACGCGCCGTTGACAGGCTCGATCGGTATGTGACGACCGATGCCGGAACGGACGCCCGTTCGAAGGACACCAGTCTGTATGAAGGGCGTCAGCCGCCCGACGGACGCCAGCCGTACGACGACTCCAACGCGGGAACGAGAGCCATGGACGACGAACAGCGACAACCCGAACCCGGCCCCCTCTCCGGGTTCACCGTCGGCGTGACCGCAGCCCGGCGCGCCGACGAACTCGGGGCGCTGCTGCGCCGCCGGGGCGCCGCCGTGCTGCACGCGCCCGCCCTGCGCATCGTGCCGCTCGCCGACGACAGCGATCTGCTCGCCGCCACCGAGGAACTGATCCGGGTCGGGCCGGACGTCGTCGTCGCGACGACCGCCATCGGGTTCCGCGGGTGGGTCGAGGCCGCCGACGGGTGGGGGCTCGGCGAGGCGCTGCTCGACCGGTTGCGGGGGGTGGAACTGCTCGCGCGGGGGCCCAAGGTCAAAGGGGCGATCCGGGCCGCCGGGCTCACCGAGAAGTGGTCGCCCTCCAGCGAATCCATGGCCGAGGTGCTCGACCGGCTGCTGGGGGAGGGGGTGGACGGGCGCCGGATCGCCGTGCAGTTGCACGGGGAGCCGCTGCCCGGTTTCGTGGAGGCGCTGCGGGCGGGCGGCGCCGATGTCATCGGCGTGCCCGTCTACCGGTGGATGCCACCGGAGGACATCGCGCCCGTCGACCGGCTGCTGGACGCCGCCGTCTCGCACGGCGTCGACGCGCTCACCTTCACCAGCGCGCCCGCCGCCGCCTCCTTTCTCTCCCGCGCCGAGGAGCGCGGCCAGTTGCGGGAACTGCTCGCCGTCCTCCACCACGACGTGCTGCCCGCCTGCGTCGGACCGGTCACCGCGCTGCCGCTCCAGGCCCGCGGCGTGGACACCGTCCAGCCCGACCGCTTCCGGCTCGGCCCGCTCGTCCAACTGCTCTGCCAGGAACTGCCCGGTCGCGCCCGCACCCTGCCCGTCGCCGGACACCGCGTCGAGATCCGGGGCCACGCCGTCCTGGTCGACGGCGACCTCAGACCCGTACCGCCCGCCGGGATGTCCCTGCTGCGGGCACTGTCCCGGCGGCCCGGCTGGGTGGTCGCCCGCGCCGAGCTGCTGCGCGCCCTGCCCGGCTCCGGCCGTGACGAACACGCCGTCGAGACCGCCATGGCCCGGCTGCGCACCGCCCTCGGCACCCCCAAGCTGATCCAGACCGTCGTCAAACGCGGCTACCGGCTGGCCCTGGACCCGGCCGCCGACAACAAGTACGGGGACGTGGCCTCCGGTGTCTAGCACTGCCTAGCGGTACCTGGTGCTGTCCAGCGGTGCCCAACCGCGTTCGCCGCGCGCGCCGCGGTCCGGCAGCAGGGCCCACGCCAGGCAACCCAGCGCCACCATCGACGTCAGCGTCCGTACGGCGTTCCACGCCTCCCACGCGTTCTCGAACTCGTCCCGCGCCGTCGCCGGGTCGCTCGTCGCGGCGAGACCGAAGTTCAGCGGGGCGCTGACCGCGGCCGTGATCAGGAAGGTCAGGGCGTAGGCCGCGAAGGCCGCCCACAGCCACGGACGCCGCAGGCGCCACGCCACGATCGCCGTCAGGGGCAGGGCCCCCAGGAAAGGCAGCAGGAACAGCGGGTTGAGGATGACCTCGTTGACGTCCCGCATGACCTCGACGTACACCCGGTCCTCGCCACGGCTCAGGGCCGGCATCACGGCACAGGTGAAGGCGAGGAAGACGCCGGCGACCAGACCGGTGGAGAGGATCGCCGCGAGCAGGAGCAGGCGGGTCGAGCGGGCCGTTTCCTTGGCCGGAGTGGCCGGAGTGGCCGGAGTGGCCGGAGTGGCCGGAGTGGCCGGAGTGCGTTCCGTGGGTCCCGTGCCGTTCGCGGCTTTCCTGGCGCTGGTGTCCATGTCCATGTCTTCAGTAAAGGGCCGTCCGGCGGCCCGGGACATGGCCCAGAGTCGCGGGCGCATATGAGGGCGTCCAACCATGGACCGGACGGCCGGGTGGCCACGCGGTACGAGGACTTCCGGCGGCCGGAGCGGGCAGGCAGTGTAGGGAGAGGAATCGTTCATCCAGCGACCCCTGCGACCCCAGCTGGCCCAACTTCCCCAGCTCTCCCCGCCCGGCGACGCTCCCCGGGCAACCTCTAGGCGGTGACAGGCACATGGCACTCGGCACGGCCAAGGCAGCTACGGCCAAGGCAGCTACGGCCACGGCCGGTACGGTCTCGACCGATTCGGTCACGGCCGATACGGTCCCGGCCCCCTACGAGCCACGGTTCGACGCCGGACGGATCTGCCTCGACCTGCTCGCGACCACGCACCCGGCGGAACGGCTCGGCTCGGTCGCCGAACTGCGCGCCTGGATCACCGGCGCCCGGCTGGTCCCGCCCGGCACCCCGCTGGCCCACGCGGACGCCTCCTGGCCCGTCGCCTTCCGGGAACTGCGCGCGCACATCGACCGGTTGGTCCGCTCCTGCCTCGCGCCCCCAGCCCGTACGGCGTCCTCGCTCGCCCGGGTCAACGCCCTCGCCCGCGCCGCCGCGCCCCCGGCACCGCGCGCCGTCCGTGCCGCCGACGGCGGTCTCGTACGGGAGTTGGACGGGCCGCCCGAGTGCGCCGCGCTGCTGGCCGCGCTCGCCCGGGACACCGTCGAGCTGCTGACGGATCCCGTCGCGCGGGGCGGGCTGCGGCAGTGCGAGGGGGACAACTGTCCCGTCGTGTACCTGGACACGTCCCGGGGGCGTCGGCGCCGGTGGTGCTCCAGCGAGGTGTGCGGCAACCGGGAGCGGGTGGCCCGGCACCGGCGGCGGCGAGTGGCGGCGGCGCCGGCCCGCGCCTGAGGATCCGGATCCCCGCGGAACCAGGGCCTGGAGTCGGCCCTGCCCCGGTGCCGGCCATGCGGCTTCTGCGGCTGCGGAGCCGGACCCTCGGTCACGTGAGACGCGTAACACCCCGTTTCCCTGAGGGAGTTCACGGGTATCGCGGCGATCTGCCATCTGTGGTGGAAATGTAAAGGTCGCGCGGGGGGAATGTGCGGTCATGTCCCGGTCGTCACCACACCTCAAGGAAATCTGTCACCCCCCTTTGAACACGCGGGGGCCCGTGTCCGTACCCGGTGGCGAGCGACCGACTCGGGGGAACCCCCGGACACCGGAGGTGGGCGTGCGCAAGGATGCGGCCGTGGCCAAGGACCGTGCATCGAGGGCCCGACATCGCATGTCCCAGCCCTCGGAACCGGACGAGGAGCTGATGCGCGCGCTGTACCGGGAGCACGCCGGCCCCTTGCTCGCGTACGTACTGCGGCTGGTCGCGGGTGACCGGCAGCGCGCCGAGGATGTCGTGCAGGAGACGCTCATCCGTGCCTGGAAGAACGCCGGTCAGCTCAACCGAGCGACCGGATCGGTACGCCCCTGGCTGGTGACGGTCGCGCGCCGCATCGTCATCGACGGCCACCGCAGCCGGCAGGCCCGGCCGCAGGAGGTCGATCCGTCGCCGCTGGAGGTCATCCCCGCGGAGGACGAGATCGACAAGGCGCTGTGGCTGATGACGCTGTCCGACGCCCTCGACGACCTGACCCCTGCCCACCGGGAGGTACTGGTCGAGACGTACTTCAAAGGGCGTACCGTCAATGAGGCGGCCGAGACACTGGGCATACCCAGTGGCACGGTCCGTTCCCGGGTGTTCTACGCACTGCGTTCGATGAAGCTGGCACTGGAGGAGCGGGGGGTGACGGCGTGATGAACACTTACGGGGGGTACGGAGCGGGGGGTCCGGGTATGTCTGGCTCCATGCAGCAGGGAACAGCGGGCCCGAACGAGCACGAGACCGTCGGCGCCTACGCCCTCGGCATCCTGGACGACGCGGAGGCGACCGCGTTCGAGGCCCATCTCGCCGGCTGCGAATGGTGCGCCCAGCAACTCGACGAACTCGCGGGCATGGAACCGATGCTGGCCGCCCTCGCCGATCTGCCCGGCACCGGCACGCCCGCGATCGGCGAGTCGCTGTCCGCGCGGCCCTCCCCGAGGCTCACGGAACGGCTGGTCGACGAGGTCGCCGACCGCAGGGCGCAGAAGCGGCGGCGCTCCTTCTACATGGTCGCGGCGGCTGCCGCGCTGATCGTCGGCGGACCGTTCGTCGCCGTGGCGACCAGCGGCGGAGGCGACGACGGCGGCTCCCCGGGCACCGGCGTCCAGGCCGCGAGCCCCGCGCAGTCCGCGTTCGAGAACATGCCCGACCGGGCCACCGCGACCGACCCCACCACCGAGGTCACCGCCACCGTCGCCATGCAGGAGAAGGCCTGGGGCACCGACGGGGTCCTGGAGCTGAAGAACGTCAAGGGCCCGCTCAAGTGCTCCCTGATCGCCGTCGGCGAGAACGGCGAGCGCGAGTCGATGAGCACCTGGTCCGTCCCGAACTGGGGCTACGGCATCGAGGGCGCCCAGACCGAGCAGGCCAGGAACCCGCTCTACATCCAGAGCGGCGCCGCCTTCAAGCCGGGCGAGATCGACCGCTTCGAGGTCGTCACCATCGACGGCGACAAGCTGGTCGAGATCGACGTCTGAACGGCGCGGCGCCGGAGTCCGGGGGCGTGACTCGGAGCGGCGCGGCGGGGGAGTCCGGAGTCCGGAGTCCGGGGGGCGTGACTCGGAGCATCGGGGCCCGGAGGTCCGGGAGTGCGGCTCAGAACGGCGGGGCCCGGAAGTCCGGGCGTACGGCTCTGCACGCCCGGGCCCGGAGGCCCAGGTGTACGGGTCGAAGCGGCGGCCCGTAGGCCGGGGTGCGGCTCCGGGCGACGGGGCCCGAAGGCCCGGGTGCGCGGCTCTGAGCGGCCGGGCCCGGAGGTCCGGGCGTACGGCTCGGGTGGGCCGGGCCCAAAGGTCCCGGCGTACGGCTCGGGCCCGACCGGCGTCGCCACCACCGACGGCCGAACAGGTGACGCGGGCACCTCGGGCCCGCCCGGTGCGCTCCGCCGGGCGGGCCCGTAGCCTATGCACGCCTCCTTCGCGTACGGTGGACGGCTGCCCAGCACGTCAGAAGGGGGCCCGGTGGCCGCTCAGGCGCAACAGGAATCCGCGCTCGACTCCGTCAGAGACCGAGAGATCGGCGTCGAACAGGAACACCTGGACCGGGTGTACCGGCGTCTCGAAGAGAAGATCCACGAGGCGGAGCTGCTGATGCGCGACGCCGGCCGGGGTGGCCAGGTCGGCACGCCCGGCGCGCTCGCCGAGCGGGACGCCCAGGTCTACCGGGCGGGGGTGCACCTGAGCCGGCTCAACAACGAGTTCGAGGACTTCCTCTTCGGCCGGATCGACCTGCTGCTCGGCAAGGACGGCAAGAAGGGCCCGGACGGCGCCTTCACCGCCATGGAGCCCGCCGACGGCGCGGTCCGCGACGACCACACCGCCGATATCGCCGAGACCCTGCACATCGGCCGGATCGGCGTGCTCGACGAGGACTACGCGCCGCTGGTCATCGACTGGCGGGCGCCCGCGGCGGCGCCCTTCTACCGTTCCACGCCGGTCGACCCCGGCCGGGTCGTGCGGCGCCGGGTGATCCGTTCCAAGGGCCGCCGGGTGGTCAGCGTCGAGGACGACCTGATGCGCCCCGAGCTGACCGCCTCCCTGGACGGCCGGCGGCTCGCCGTGATCGGCGACGGCGCGCTGATGGCCGCGCTCGGCCAGGCACGCGGCCACACCATGCGGGACATCGTCGCCTCCATCCAGGCCGAACAGGACCTGGTCATCCGCGCCCCCGCCTCGTCCGTGACCTACGTCGAGGGCGGCCCCGGCACCGGCAAGACCGCCGTCGCCCTGCACCGAGCGGCCTACCTGCTCTACCAGGACCGGCGCCGGTACGCGGGCGGCATCCTCATCGTCTCCCCGACCCCGCTGCTGGTCGCGTACACCGAGGGCGTGCTGCCGTCCCTCGGCGAGGAGGGCCAGGTCGCCATCCGCGCGATCGGCTCCCTCGTCGACGGCACCGAGGCCACGCTGTACGACTCCCCGGCGGTGGCCCGCGCCAAGGGGTCGTACCGGATGCTGAAGGTGCTGCGGCAGGCGGCGCGCGGGGTGCTGGAGCTTGGCACCACGGGCCCGGCCGCCCGCCCGGCCCCCCACGCGGTCCCTCGTACGGCCCTGCGCCCGGCCCCCGTTTCCGCCCCCACCGGACAGCTCGCCTTCGGCGACGAGGACGACGAGAACGACGAGAACGACAAGAACGGGACAGACGGAGAGATCGGCGTGCACGGCCGGCCAGGTGTGGAGGGCCGGCCGGGTCTCGCGGTCCGGCCCGGTCCGGCGGGCGCCCCCGGCGTCGGTCCCGGCGTCGGTCCCGCCGTACGGGACCCCGCCACCCCCACCGCCTCCCGTCACCCCACCGCCCCCCACCCCGCCCGCCTCCGCGTCGTGGCCTTCGGCCGCCGTCTGGAGCTGGAGGCGGACCAGCTGGCACGTATCCGCCACGCCGCCCTCGGCGGCACCGCGCCGGTGAATCTGCTGCGCCCGCGCGCCCGCAAGCTGCTGCTGGACGCGCTGTGGGAGCGGTCCGGCGCGGGCGGCCGGCACACCGATCCGGAGCTGGCCGCCGAGCTGCGCTCCTCCTTCGACGAGGACATCACCACCGAGGACGACTTCATCGCCTTCTTCGAGGCCTGGTGGCCCGAGCTGACCCCGCGCGCGGTGCTCGCCGCGATGGCCGACGAGCGGCGGCTGGGCCGCTGGGCGCGCCGGGTGCTCAACCCGGGCGAGGTGCGCAAGGTCGCCCGTTCGCTCCAGCGCGACGGCTTCTCCGTGCACGACATCGCGATGCTCGACGAACTCCAGGCGATCCTCGGCGCCCCGGCCCGCCCCCGCAAGAAGCGCGAGCTGGACCCGCTGGACCAGCTCACCGGCCTGGAGGAGCTGATGCCGGTGCGCGAGGAGTCGCGGCGCGAGCGCGCCGAGCGGCTCGCCCAGGAGCGCACCGAGTACGCGCACGTCATCGTGGACGAGGCCCAGGACGTCACGCCGATGCAGTGGCGGATGCTGGGCCGCCGGGGCCGGCACGCCACCTGGACGGTCGTCGGCGACCCGGCCCAGTCCTCCTGGTCCGACCCGGAGGAGGCCGCCCAGGCCCGGGACGAGGCGCTGCCCTCGACCGGCGGCACGGGCCGGTTCTCCCGGGGCCGCCGCTTCCAGCTCACGGTGAACTACCGCAACCCGGCCGAGATCGCCGAGCTGGCCGCCAAGGTCCTCGCCCTCGCCATGCCCGGCGCGCAGTCCCCGTCGGCGGTCCGCTCCACCGGCATCGTCCCCCGCTTCACCGCCGTACGCGACGCCCTCGGCCGGACGGTCCGCGCCGAGGCCGAGCGGCTGCTGGAGCAGGTGGACGGCACGGTCGGTGTGGTCGTCGCCATGAACCGGCGCGAGGAGGCCCGGCGCTGGCTCGCCGGACTCGGCGACCGGGTGGTGGCCCTCGGCAGCCTGGAGGCCAAGGGCCTGGAGTACGACGCCACGGTGGTCGTCTCCCCGGCGGAGATCGCGGACGAGTCCCCGGCCGGCCTGCGGGTGCTGTACGTCGCCCTGACCCGGGCCACCCAGCAGCTCACGGTGGTCTCCGCCGACCGCGACCAGCCGGACCCGAACGGGGTACCGGACCTGCTGCGGGACTGACCCGGCCAGGTGTTTCCGGGCGGCTCGCAGATGAACTTCCGGTGCGGGAATGGCCGTACGGGATCGGTTTGTTAGCCTTGACGTGGCACCGGCCCGATCCAAGCCCCCGGGCCCAACCTTCGTCGCTACGAGCGACCACTTGCCGCGAGGCGAGCATGGCGGGTCGGTGTCATCAGCGTTGAGGAGGCCCACGTCCTGATGTGACGTGGGCCTCTTCATGTGCCCGCGGCTCTTCATGTGACGTGAGCCTCTTCGTTGTGCCCCACCGGAGTGGATCTCATATGGTGGAAGCCGTTTTCCGAAAATGGTCCTTCGTCGGCCCGTCCGTGAACTCAATGAGCGCAATCGGGGGCGGCTACCACGTACCCGGCGGTAGGTGCGACGATCGGACGGCAGAAATCGCGACACCGTGAAAGCAGAGGAAGTCGGCCATGGCAACGGCGCCCAGCGTCTCCTACTCGATGACCATCCGGCTGGAGGTGCCCGCGAGCGGAACGGCCGTCTCGCAGCTCACCACCGCCGTGGAGTCCTCCGGAGGCTCGGTGACCGGCCTCGACGTCACCGCCTCCGGCCACGAGAAGCTCCGGATCGACGTCACGATCGCGGCCACCTCCACCGCGCACGCCGATCAGATCGTGCAGCAGCTGCGCGGCATCGAGGGCGTCACGCTCGGCAAGGTCTCCGACCGTACGTTCCTGATGCACCTCGGCGGCAAGATCGAGATGCAGTCCAAGCACCCCATCCGCAACCGTGACGACCTCTCGATGATCTACACGCCGGGCGTGGCCCGGGTGTGCATGGCGATCGCCCAGAACCCCGAGGACGCCCGCCGGCTGACCATCAAGCGCAACTCCGTTGCGGTCGTGACCGACGGTTCCGCCGTGCTCGGCCTCGGCAACATCGGCCCGATGGCCGCGCTGCCGGTGATGGAGGGCAAGGCGGCCCTGTTCAAGCGGTTCGCCGGGATCGACGCCTGGCCGCTGTGCCTGGACACCCAGGACACCGACGCGATCGTGGAGATCGTCAAGGCCATCGCCCCGGGCTTCGCCGGCATCAATCTGGAGGACATCTCCGCCCCGCGCTGCTTCGAGATCGAGGCCCGGCTGCGCGAGGCCCTGGACATCCCGGTCTTCCACGACGACCAGCACGGCACCGCGATCGTGGTCCTCGCCGCCCTCACCAACGCGCTGCGCGTGGTCGGCAAGGACATCCAGAACGTACGGGTCGTCATGTCCGGCGCGGGCGCCGCCGGTACGGCCATCCTGAAGCTGCTGATCGCCGCCGGCGTGAAGAACGCGGTCGTCGCCGACATCCACGGCGTGGTGCACGCGGGCCGCGGCGACCTGGTGGACGTTCCCGCCGATTCGCCGCTGCGCTGGATCGCGGAGAACACCAACCCGGAGAGCCTCTCCGGCAGCCTCAAGGAGGCCGTGCGCGGCGCGGACGTGTTCATCGGCGTCTCCGCCCCGAACGTGCTCGACGGGGACGACGTGGCCGCCATGGCCGAGGACGCGATCGTCTTCGCGCTCGCGAACCCGGACCCCGAGGTGGAACCGGCCATCGCCCGCCAGACGGCCGCGGTGGTGGCCACCGGCCGCTCGGACTTCCCCAACCAGATCAACAACGTGCTGGTCTTCCCGGGTGTCTTCCGTGGCCTGCTGGACGCGCAGTCCCGGACGGTCAACACGGACATGATGCTCGCGGCGGCGAAGGCCCTCGCGGACGTCGTCACCGAGGACGAGCTGAACCCGAACTACATCGTCCCGAGCGTCTTCAACGACAAGGTCGCGGGCGCGGTGGCCGGGGCCGTGCGGGAGGCCGCGAAGGCGGCGGCCGGGACGGCGTCGTAGGCTGGCGGTGCGGAGCCGGGGGCTGCGGGCGGTGCCGTACGGGCTGTGAAGGGCCTGTGCGCATCGCCGTGACGGCCCCCGAAACCGGCGCGTCGTGGAACCGACGGGCAAAGACGGCCCTCTAGGGTGTCGCCAGGCTTCAGGCCCTCTTTTCGTGTGACTCCCCAGGGTGTTCTCACGACTCGTGGGGGTGCCGGATTGGCATTCCCGCCGCAGGTAGGGGCAGGATGCGTCTCTGGGCGCGAGCGTCTGACGACGGACCCGGGTCCGGGGACTGTCCGAGGGCCCTGGCAGCATCGGCTTCGCTGTGCCCAATATGCGGGTCCGCCGCGGGGCACGCCTCAACAGCAAGATGAACACGGGAGTAACAACATGAACCGCAGTGAGCTGGTGGCCGCGCTGGCCGACCGCGCCGAGGTGACCCGCAAGGACGCCGACGCCGTGCTGGCCGCGTTCGCCGAGGTGGTGGGCGACATCGTGTCCAAGGGCGACGAGAAGGTCACCATTCCCGGCTTCCTGACCTTCGAGCGCACCCACCGTGCGGCTCGTACCGCCCGCAACCCGCAGACCGGTGACCCGATCCAGATTCCGGCCGGTTACAGCGTGAAGGTTTCGGCGGGCTCCAAGCTCAAGGAAGCGGCCAAGGGCAAGTAGGGGCGCGTTTTCGCTGCGCGGGCCCGGCTGGTGGTCGCGCCGCCGGGTGGGCTCGGCATCGTTGGCGGCTGATGGCTGATGGCTGATGGCTGATGGCTGATGGCTGATGGCTGACGCGTCGGCGGCCGGCGGCTGACGGCTTCGTCGTGGCTTGTCGCGCAGTTCCCCGCGCCCCTTTGCAGGGCGTTGCAAGAGACGTTGATGGGCGGTCACCCCGGATGGGGGGACCGCCCATGGGCGTTTTCGCCGGGGTCTGCCCGGTCAGCCGAGCGGCTTGCCCGGAAGTTCCACCTTCGCGCCCAGCTCCATCAGCTTGTCCATGAAGTTCTCGTAGCCGCGGTTGATGAGGTCGATGCCGTGCACCCGGGACGTGCCCTGGGCGGCCAGCGCCGCGATGAGATACGAGAATCCGCCGCGCAGGTCGGGGATGACCAGGTCGGCGCCCTGGAGCGAGGTGGGGCCCGAGACGACCGCGGAGTGCAGGAAGTTGCGCTGGCCGAAGCGGCAGTCGGAACCGCCGAGGCACTCGCGGTAGAGCTGGATGTGCGCGCCCATCTGGTTGAGCGCGGAGGTGAAGCCGAGGCGGGACTCGTACACCGTCTCGTGGATGATGGACAGGCCGGTGGCCTGGGTCAGGGCGACGACCAGCGGCTGCTGCCAGTCGGTCTGGAAGCCGGGGTGCACGTCCGTCTCCAGCGCGATGGACTTCAGCCGGCCGCCCGGGTGCCAGAAGCGGATGCCCTTGTCATCGATCCGGAAGGCGCCGCCCACCTTCCGATAGGTGTTCAGGAACGTCATCATCGAACGCTGCTGGGCGCCGTGGACGTAGATGTCCCCCTCGGTCGCCAGCGCCGCCGACGCCCAGGACGCGGCCTCCAGACGGTCCGGCAGGGCGCGATGGTCGTAGCCGCCGAGCTTGTCGACCCCGGTGATGCGGATCGTGCGGTCGGTGTCCATCGCGATGATGGCACCCATCTTCTGGAGGACGCAGATGAGGTCCTCGATCTCGGGTTCCACGGCGGCGTTGGAGAGTTCGGTCACGCCCTCCGCCAGGACCGCCGTCAGCAGCACCTGTTCGGTCGTACCGACGGAGGGGTACGGAAGGCGGATCTTCGTACCGCGCAGCCGGGCCGGCGCCTCCAGGTACTGGCCGTCCGCCCGCTTCTCGATCGTCGCCCCGAACTGCCGCAGCACGTCGAAGTGGAAGTCGATGGGCCGGCCGCCGATGTCGCAGCCGCCCAGGCCGGGGATGAAGGCGTGCCCGAGGCGGTGCAGCAGCGGCCCGCAGAACAGGATCGGGATCCGGGACGAACCCGCGTGCGCGTCGATGTCGGCGACGTTCGCGCTCTCGACGTGCGTCGGGTCCAGGACCAGTTCGCCGGGCTCCTCACCCGGACGGACCGTCACCCCGTGCAGCTGCAACAGGCCCCGGACGACCCGGACATCACGGATGTCCGGGACATTGCGCAGTCGACTCGGCTCGCCGCCCAGCAGAGCGGCGACCATGGCCTTCGGTACGAGGTTCTTCGCACCGCGGACACGGATCTCGCCCTCCAGCGGGGTTCCGCCGTGGACCAGCAGGACATCGTCGTTGACGGTCATGAATCTCGCGTTCCGTGGAGTGTGGAATTCGGGTGGGGCCGGGAGAGACAGAGTAATCGCCGTCGGCCCCTCTGCCGTAAGTCCGCGGGCGGCTCAGCCCTGTCATAGCTGTGTCACAACACGAACCGCTCCCGGCCGGGCACATGGGGTCACCGCCCGGTCCGTGCGCCCCGGACGCCCCCGTCCGCCCCTGGCCTGCGCTGCCTTCCGTGCCTCCGTTGGCTCCACACCTGACAGCAAGATGCGGGATCATGTCTGGCATGACCGAGGTGTCCTCGCTCACAGGGCGGCTGCTCGTGGCCACACCCGCCCTGGCGGACCCGAACTTCGACCGCGCGGTCGTGCTGCTCCTCGACCACGACGAGGAGGGCTCCCTCGGTGTCGTCCTCAACCGCCCCACGCCGGTGGGGGTCGGCGACATCCTGGCGGCCTGGGCGGACCTCGCGGGCGAGCCCGGCGTCGTCTTCCAGGGCGGCCCGGTCTCCCTCGACTCGGCCCTCGGCGTCGCCGTCATCCCGGGCGGCGCCTCGGCCGAACGGGCGCCGCTCGGCTGGCGCCGGGTCCATGGCGCGATCGGCCTGGTCGACCTGGAGGCCCCGCCGGAACTGCTGGCCGCCGCCCTCGGCTCCTTGAGAATCTTCGCCGGTTACGCCGGCTGGGGCCCCGGCCAACTGGAGGACGAACTCGTCGAGGGCGCGTGGTACGTCGTCGAGTCCGAACCCGGCGATGTCTCCTCACCGGAGCCGGAGCGGCTGTGGCGCGAGGTGCTGCGGCGCCAGCGGAACGAGTTGGCGATGGTGGCCACTTATCCGGACGATCCTTCGCTGAATTGACGATCCTTCGCTGAATGCTGAGTACGGGCGGGGGGTCGGCGGGGCGGTGGGCCTGCGCCGAGTGGACTCGCGGGATTCCCGCGCCGACTTGCCGGATTGTGGGCGTCGGTTCGGTGGGTTGCGTGTGCCGACCTGCCGGACTGTGGGCGTCGGCTCAGTGGGTTGCGTGTGCCGGCTCGCCGGATTGCGCCCGTCGGCTCGGTGGGGATTGCGCGTGCCGACCCGCCCGGTTTCGCGCGGTCGGCTCGCAGGATTCCGCGTGCCGACCCGGCGGATTCCGCGCGCCGGTTCGGTGGCTCGCGGCGTCGAACGGTGGCCTTTCCGAGCCGGCTTGCCGGTGCCCCGACGGGCCCCCGACCAGCCGATGCTCTCGACGAGCCCGAGCTGATCGGTGCTCTCGACAGGCCCGAGCCAAGCGGTGCCTTTGACGGGCCCGAGCCAACCCGTGCCCTTGCCGCGTCCGACCTGTCCGATGCCCTCGACGGGCTTGCCCGCGTCCGCCCCATCCGACGCTCTGGACAGACTCGCAGCGTCCGAGCCGCCTGGCGTACCCGACGGGCTCGCCGCACCCCACCCGCTCGCCGCCCGCGCGTGGCCCCCCTTCGCCGTATCGGCGCGGCGGCCCCCGCCGAGCGTGCCGCATGCGACCGGGTCGCCCGCCCGTCCCGGCGGCGCGAGCGTCTCGTACAGCGATCCGTGGCCGACCTGGCCCGGCGATCCCCCCCCGTATCGGTCCAGCCCCCGGCCAGGCGATCCCCCCGTACCGGTCCAGTCCCCGGCCCGGACCACCGGCGGCTCGCCCGCCCCGACCCCGACGGAGACGGAGTACCCGCCCCGACCCCGACCGGGCGTCCGCCCCCACCTCACCCCCGTAGGACAAGCCCTGCCCCCGAGCCCCGCCCCGTCTCCTCCCCGCCCCCGGCACCCGGTGCGCGCCCCCGCGCACCGGTCGCGCACCTGTCGCCGGACCGAACATTGTGAGCTTCAGTACTCTTGGTTTTTATGAGCACTCTTGAGCCCGAGCCCGAGCGCGGGACTGGGACGGGGACCCTCGTAGAGCCGACGCCGCAGACCTCCCACGGTGACGGTGACCACGAGCGCTTCGCCCATTACGTCCAGAAAGACAAGATCATGGCGAGCGCCCTCGACGGGACCCCCGTCGTGGCGCTGTGCGGCAAGGTCTGGGTGCCGGGCCGCGATCCGAAGAAGTACCCCGTATGCCCCATGTGCAAGGAGATCTACGAGTCCATGGGCGCCGGCGGGGACGACGGCAAGGGTGGAAAGGGCGGTAAGGGCGGCAAGGGCGGAAACAAGTAACAGGCGGACGATCCGCCGCTGCCGGTCCCGCTCGACCGTGTGACGTACAGAGGCCCCCGAGGTGTGTTTCGACACGCTTCGGGGGCTTTTGCGTGCTCTGCCGGAGCGCGGCCCGTTGCAGGGAATGCGTCGCCCGGTCACAGAGTGGTTGAGACCTCTTGTAAGTCCGTTCATTCACTCCATAACCTCCGCAGTGTTGTGCACAGCGAAACAGGCATTGCGCATGTTGCAACGAGGCAACGCCGCACTCCCGGAGGAGCACTCCATGAAGCTGTCCGTCCGTATGGCCGCCCTGCTGGTCTCCGCAACTCTGGCCGGGGCCGCCTGCGCCCCTTCGACCTCCGACAACTCCGCCTCCGGTGAGGACGAGAAGACCGGCACCCTGCGGGTCTGGCTCTTCCAGGAGGTCAACAACCAGCCCAAGGAACAGGTCGTCGAGTCCGTGATCGACGACTTCGAGAAGACCCACGAGGGCACCGAGGTCTCCGTCGAGTACATCCCGGTGGAGACCCGCGCCCAGCGCATCAAGGCCGCGTTCAACGACCCCGAGAGCGCCCCCGACGTCATCGAGTACGGCAACACCGACACCGCCGGCTATGTGAAGGACGGCGGACTCGCCGACGTCACGGCGGAGTTCGACGCCTGGGACGAGGGCAAGGACGCCGACCCGACCGCCCGCCAGTCCGTCACGGTCGACGGCAAGGTCTACGGCGCCCCCTTCTTCGTGGGCGTCCGCGCCCTCTACTACCGCACCGACGTGTTCGAGGAACTCGGCCTGGAGGTGCCCGAGACGCAGGCCGAGCTGATCTCCACCGCCAAGCAGATCCGCGAGGAGAAGCCCGACCTGTACGGCCTCGCCGTCGGCGGCGCCTACACCTACGGCGCGATGCCGTTCATCTGGGCCAACGGCGGTGAACTCGCCACCGGCAAGGGCACCTCCTTCGCCTCCGCCATCGACAGCGCGGCGGCCCAGAAGGGCATCGAGGCCTACACCTCCCTCTTCGGCGACGACAACTGTCCGGCCGAGAAGTGCGCCAGCTTCACCGGCAACGACACCGTGACCGCCTTCGCCTCCGGCACGGCCGCCATGGCCATCGGCGGCGACTTCAGCCACCAGGCCATCGAGGCGGGCGAGGTCAAGGGCAAGTACGCGGTGGTCCCGCTGCCCGGCGTGGAGGCGGACACGATCGCCCCGGCGTTCGCGGGCGGCAACAACATCGGCGTACTGAAGAGCACCTCGCACCGCACCCTCGCCGTCGACCTGATGCAGCAGCTCGCCTCGAAGAAGACCCAGGGCGAACTCTTCGACGCCATGGGCTTCCTGCCGACCTACGCCGACGTCCGTGACGAGGCCGCCGCCAAGGACTCGTTCGTGGAGCCCTTCGTCCAGACCCTCGCCGCCGACACCAAGTTCGTCCCGGCCTCGCCCGCGTGGGCCGAGATCGACGCCTCGCAGGTGCTGCCGACCATGTTCCAGGAGATCGTCAGCGGCAAGAACGACGTCGCCGGTGCCGCCGGGGACGCCGCCGACAAGATGGACGCCTCCTTCGCGTCCGCCGGGTGACCCAGGTGAGTACGACCAGCGACACACCCGGCGAGGCGCCGAGTGAGGTGCTCGGCAAGACCGGGCCCGGCCGGCGCGCGGGGGTGCGGGCCGGCGGGGGTTCCTCGCGCAGACCCCCGCGCCCCCCGGGGCGAAAGGGCGCACGGCGTCCGTCGTGGACCCCCTGGCTCTATCTCGCGCCCGCCCTCGTGGTGCTCGGCGGGCTGCTCGTCTATCCGATCTACCAGCTCGGTCTGATCTCCTTCCTGGAGTACACCCAGGCGCAGGTCAGCGGCGGTGAACCGACCACCTTCAAGGGCTTCGGCAACTACAGCGAACTCTTCGGCGACGAACAGTTCTGGCAGGTGTTGCTCGCCACCCTCGTCTTCGCCGCCGCCTGTGTGGTGTCCACCCTCGGTGTCGGCTGCGCGCTGGCCGTGCTGCTCACCCGGGTGCGCGCGCTGCCCCGGCTCGCGCTGATGATGGCCGCGCTCGGCGCCTGGGCGACCCCGGCGGTCACCGGCTCCACCGTCTGGCTGCTGCTGTTCGACCCGGACTTCGGCCCGGTCAACCGGATCCTCGGCCTCGGCGACCACTCCTGGACGTACGGGCGCTACAGCGCCTTCTTCCTGGTGCTCCTCGAAGTCGTCTGGTGCTCCTTCCCGTTCGTGATGGTCACCGTCTACGCGGGGATCCGCGCGATCCCCACCGAGGTGCTGGAGGCCGCCTCCCTGGACGGCGCCTCGCAGTGGCGCATCTGGCGCTCGGTCATGGCGCCGATGCTCCGCCCGATCCTGGTGATCGTCACCATCCAGTCGGTGATCTGGGACTTCAAGGTCTTCACCCAGATCTACGTCATGACCAACGGCGGCGGCATCGCGGGCCAGAACCTGGTCCTGAACGTCTACGCCTACCAACAGGCGTTCGCGTCCTCGCAGTACAGCCTCGGCTCGGCGATCGGCGTCGTGATGCTGCTGATCCTGCTCGCCGTGACCCTGATCTATCTGCGGCTGCTGCGCCGCCAGGGGGAGGAACTGTGAGTGTCGTGCGTTCTCTGGTCCGGCGTCCGCGCCGTCCCTGGCGGCTGGCCGCCGAGGCATCCGCGCTGGTCATCGCCCTGGTCGTCGCCTTTCCGCTGTACTGGATGGTGCTGAGCGCCTTCAAACCGGCCGGTGAGATCGAGTCGACCGAGCCCCGGCCCTGGACCCTGGCCCCGTCGCTGGATTCCTTCCGGCGGGTGTTCGGGCAGCAGGAATTCGGGCGGTATTTCCTCAACAGCCTGCTCGTCGCGAGCTGTGTCGTCATCGCCTCGGCACTCATCGCGTTTCTCGCGGCGACCGCCGTCACCCGATTCAAGTTCCGTTTCCGGACCACCGTGATGATCATGTTCCTGGTGGCCCAGATGGTGCCTATCGAGGCGCTCACCATCCCGCTGTTCTTCCTCATGCGGGACTTCGGCCAGCTGAACACGCTGGGCGCGCTGATCCTGCCGCACATCGCCTTCTCGCTGCCCTTCGCCGTGTGGATGCTCAGAGGGTTTGTGAAAGCGGTGCCGGAGGCGCTGGAGGAGGCCGCGTATCTGGACGGGGCGAGCCGCTCGCGATTCATGTGGCAGATCCTTTTCCCCCTGGTCTTCCCGGGCCTCGTGGCCACCAGTGTGTTCTCCTTCATCTCGACCTGGAACGACTTCCTGTTCGCCCGCTCCTTCATCATCAGCGACACCTCCCAGTCGACCCTTCCGATGGCTCTGCTGGTCTTCTACAAACCCGACGATCCCGACTGGGGAGGAGTGATGGCGGCCTCCACCGTGATGACCATTCCGGTGCTGGTCTTCTTCGTACTGGTGCAGCGCCGGCTGGTGTCCGGACTCGGCGGAGCGGTCAAGGACTGACGCCGTGTGACTCCTGACGCGACTTCCGATCCGGCGCCTGACGTGACTTCCGATCCGGCGCCTGACGTGACTTCCGATCCGACTTCCTACTTCCTGTCCGGCTTCCGATCCGACATCTGATCCGACTTCTGACCCCACTTCTGGCCCCACTTCTATGGATGGGATTTCCGTGAGTAAGACTTCGGTGGGCGGGACCTCTCCCGCCACAGGCGCTCCGAACGCGACGCCGGGCGGTACGACTTCGGCGGCGGAGCTGATTCCCGCGCCGCTGCGGGTGACGGCGGACGGGGACGGATTCTTGGTACTGGGACCGGAGACGGCGCTGGTCGCCGGCGCGGGGACCGGGACCACGGAACGCTGGCTGCGCTCGCAGCTGGGCGCCGCGACCGGTCTGCCCTTCTCCCCGGCGAGCGCGGACCCGGACCGGGCCGCCCATGCCGTACGGCTCGGTCTGGACCCCTCGATCGCCGCCGAACTCGGCGCCGAGGGCTACCGTCTGGATGTCACCCCGGACGGCGTGAACCTGGTGGGCGGCGATCCCGCCGGGCTTTTCCGGGGTGCCCAGACCCTGCGGCAACTGCTCGGCCCGGACGCCTTCCGGCGTGCCCCGCTGCCGGGCCGTGAGTGGCGGCTCCCGTACACCCGTATCGAGGACGCGCCACGATTCGCTTGGCGCGGCATGATGCTGGACGTGGCCCGGCACTTCATGCCCAAGGAAGGCGTGCTGCGCTATCTCGACCTGCTGGCCGCGCACAAACTCAACGTCTTCCACTTCCATCTGACGGACGACCAGGGCTGGCGCGTCGAGATCAAGCGCTACCCCAGGCTGACCGAGGTGGCCTCCTGGCGCTCACGCACCAAATGGGGGCACCGCGCCTCTGAGCTGTGGGAGGACCGGCCGCACGGCGGCTTCTACACCCAGGACGACATCCGCGAGATCGTGGCCTACGCCGCCGAGCGGCATATCACCGTCGTCCCGGAAATCGACATCCCGGGGCACTCGCAGGCCGCCATCTCGGCGTATCCGGAACTCGGCAACGCGGACGTCACCGACACCACCTCCCTCTCGGTCTGGGACACCTGGGGCGTCTCTGAAAACGTACTCGCCCCCACTGACAGCGCCCTGCGCTTCTACGAAGGGGTGCTCGAGGAACTGCTGGAACTGTTCCCCGGCGAGTTCATCCACGTCGGCGGCGACGAATGCCCGAAGGAGCAGTGGCGCCGCTCGCCGCTCGCCCAGGCCCGGATCGCGGAACTCGGGCTGAAGGACGAGGACGAGTTGCAGTCCTGGTTCATCCGGCACTTCGACACCTGGCTCGCCGAGCGGGGCCGCCGCCTCGTCGGCTGGGACGAGATCCTGGAGGGTGGCCTCGCCGCGGGCGCCACCGTCTCCTCCTGGCGCGGCTACGGGGGCGGGATCGCCGCCGCCCGCGCGGGCCACGATGTCGTCATGTGCCCCGAGCAGCAGGTGTATCTGGACCACCGTCAGGACGGCGGACCGGACGAGCCGGTGCCGATCGGATTCGTGCGCACCCTGGAGAACGTCTACCGATTCGAGCCGGTTCCCGCGGAACTGACGGAGGACGAGGCCCGGCATGTGCTCGGCACCCAGGCCAACGTCTGGTCCGAGGTGATGGAGAACTCCGCCCGCGTCGACTACCAGGTCTTCCCCCGGCTCGCCGCCTTCGCCGAGGTGGCCTGGAGCGCCCTGCCCGCCCCGGCCGAGCGGGACTTCGCCGGTTTCGAGCGCCGGATGACCGCCCACTACGGGCGACTTGACGCCCTCGGCGTCGCCTACCGGCCCCCGACGGGCCCGAAGCCGTGGCAGATGCGGCCGGGCGTGCTGGGACGGCCGATCGACGGGGAGCCGCCCCAGCGGTGAGGTGAGGTGAAACGGGCGGGTGGGAATGCTTGCTCCCGCCCGCCCTCTCCCGTTCCCGAACGGATACCTGACGTTCCCGAACAGATGCCTCCTGTTCACGAACAGGTGCCTGAAAAGATTATGGAAAAAACTCCCAAGAGTCATCGAAGAGTGCCAATTGCCGCGCGTGGGTGATGCCGTGTGAAAACGGACCATCTCCTCGATGAGGTGGGCGAATGCCTCCTAGCGGACCCCCGCGTTCGTGCCCTGCGAAGATGTGCCAGAGTTGCCACGTCCGCCCTGTCGGCACGTACCGTACGGCGCACAGGCGGGAACAGGTGGGGACAGCGGGAAGGGGCAGCCGGTTTGACCACGCACGCACCGCAGGCGGCGCAGTCCGTGACGCTGCCCACGACGCTGGACGAGGCCGTCGCGGCCCTCACCGCCCTGCCCGCCGCCGTGCCCGTGGCGGGCGGCACCGACCTCATGACCGCCGTCAACTCCGGCCAGCTCCGCCCGGCCGCGCTGGTCGGCCTCGGCCGGATCAGCGAGATCCGCGGCTGGCAGTACCAGGACGGCCACGCCCTGCTCGGCGCCGGACTCACCCACGCGCGCATGGGCCGCCCCGACTTCGCCGCCCTCATCCCCGCGCTCGCCGCCGCCGCCCGCGCGGCGGGCCCCCCGCACATCCGCAACGCCGGCACCCTCGGCGGCAACATCGCCTCCGCCTCGCCGACCGGCGACGCGCTGCCCGTGCTCGCCGCCCTGGAGGCCACCCTGGTCATCGCCGGGCCCGGCGGCACCCGCCGGGAGATCCCGGTGTCCCATCTGCTGGCCGGCGTGGCGATGCTCCGCGCGGGAGAACTCATCGGCTTCGTGCGCGTGCCGCTGCTGCACGCGCCGCAGGTCTTCCTCAAGGCCACGGCGCGCACCGGCCCCGGGCGCGCCGTCGCCTCCGTCGCCCTGGTCCTCGACCCGGCCCGGCGCGGCGTACGGTGCGCCGTCGGCGCCATAGCGCCGATGCCGCTGCGCCCGCTGGACGCCGAGCAGTGGGTCGCCCGGCTCATCGACTGGGACAACGACCGCGCGCTCGTCCCCGAGGCGCTGAGCGCCTTCGGCGAGTACGTGGCCGCCGCCTGCATCCCCGACCCGGCCCCGGCCGAGGACGGCTCCGTACCGCAGCTTCCGCCCGCCGTACTGCATCTGCGGCGATCCGTCGCCGCGCTGGCCCGACGAGCACTGGGGAGGGCACTGTCATGACCGACGACCAGCACGGAGAGGGCGTGCCCCAGGGCGGTGGCCGCTGGGACCCGCTGCCCCAGGGCGAGTACGACGACGGCGCCACCGCCTTCGTCAAGCTCCCCGAGGGCGGCATCGACGCGCTCATGGCGGCCTCCGACAGCCCGCTCGCCGCGCCCGGCCACGGCTATGTGCCGCCGCCCATCGCGGTCACGCCCGCCCCGCCGGCGGCCACCGACCCGTCCGCCACCGGCACCTGGACCAACCTCGCGGCCACGCCCCCCGACGGCACCCAGTGGCAGTCCCTGGACACGGGGCATCAGGGCGGGGTCCAGCACCCCGGCGATCCGCGCGGGGGCGACCCGCGCGGGGTCGGTGCGCACGGCGGAGGCCCGTCGGGTGCCGGTCCGTATGGCGGAGGTCCGCAGGGTTCCGGTCCGCAGGGTGCCGGTTCGCACGGCGGCGCGCTGGGGGACCGCTTCTCGTACCACCCGGGTGCCACCGGGCAGTGGAACTTCCAGGAGGTCACCGCGCCGGAGGCGTCCGTCCCGGCGCCGGGCCACGATGTGACCGGCCAGTGGTCGATCCCCGTCGCCAACGGCGACCTTCCGGACGAGTCGGGCGAGTTCACCACGTCGACGCTGGTCGAGCAGTGGGGCGGAACGCCGCCGCCGACGCTCCCCGGCGGCGCCGCCGCGCCCTGGGCGACGGAAGGTGCGGGGCAGGTCTGGGCTCCGGCCACCGACACGCCCGCGCGGGGAACTCCGGCTGCTGGAGCGCCACATGGCGTGCCCGGCGTGTCCGGCCCGGCCGGGGCGCCCGGTGCGTCCGCCGCTGGGGCCGCGCCTGCCGGGGAGGGCGGGACCGTCCCGGGGGGCAGGGCCGCCGCCTCTGCCAGGGACTTCTCGGACACCGTGGCCTTGCGCGTGGCGGTGCCTCCGGGCATGGCCGGGCCCTCGGTCGGGGCGGCCGGGCCCTCGGTTGAGGCCGCGTCCCCGGTCGAGGTCTCGTCTCCGGTCGAGGCCGGGGCGCCCGCCGAGGTCGCGTCTCCCGTGGAGGCGCCGCCCGCCGCCCCCGACGTCCACGAGGCGCCCGCCGCGCCTCAGGGGGCCGGTGAGGCGCGAGGTGTCACCCCGGATGCCGGCGAGGCTCCCGGGGCCGCTGAGGGCCCCACAGGGCCTGTCGTGAGGGCTTTCGTGGCCTCGGGGCCGACCCCGCCGCCCGCGGACGCCCAGACGGCCGTACAGCCCGCTGCCGAGGCCGCCCCCGACGGCACGGACGCCTCCGGCGTCCCCGATGCCTCCGACGCCTTCGACGACGCCAACCAGCCCGAGGACGAGGACGATTCCGGCACGCCGGACGCGCCCGGCGTGCCCGCTGAGCCCGCTGAGGCTCCGGCGCCCTCGCACGACGACCACCCCGTCGCCTCGTACGTGCTCCGCGTGAACAGCGCCGACCGGCCCGTCACCGGCGCCTGGATCGGCGAGTCGCTGCTGTACGTGCTGCGTGAGCGGCTCGGTCTCGCGGGCGCCAAGGACGGCTGCTCGCAGGGCGAGTGCGGGGCCTGCAACGTCCAGGTCGACGGCCGCCTCGTCGCCTCCTGCCTGGTGCCCGCGGTCACCGCGGCCGGCAGCGAGGTGCGCACCGTCGAGGGCCTGGCCACCGACGGACAGCCCTCCGACGTGCAGCGCGCGCTCGCCAGGTGCGGTGCGGTGCAGTGCGGTTTCTGCGTGCCCGGCATGGCGATGACCGTGCACGACCTGCTGGAGGGCAACCCGGCGCCGACCGAGCTGGAGACCCGCCAGGCGCTCTGCGGCAACCTGTGCCGCTGCTCCGGCTACCGGGCCGTCGTGGACGCCGTGCAGGAGGTCGCCGCCGAGCGCTCCGCCGGCGCCGCCGAGTCCGCCGAACACGGCGGCGACGAGCCGCGTATTCCTCACCAGGCGGGCCCCGGGGCCGGCGGGATCAACCCGTCGGCGTTCGACCCGCCCCGGGGCCAGGGCCATGACCGGGCCTTCGGAACCGGAACCGGACCGGGACAGGACGGAGGCCAGGCGTGAGCAACGAAGCCGCCACGGCGACCACCGCGGAGGCCGTCCCCACCGCCGAGCCGATCCCGCACGGCATCGGCGCGTCGCTGCCCGCCGCCGACGCGCGCGCGAAGACCGAGGGCACCTTCCCCTACGCGGCCGACCTGTGGGCCGAGGGCCTGCTCTGGGCGGCCGTGCTGCGCTCCCCGCACCCGCGCGCGCGCATCGTGTCCATCGACGTGTCCCACGCGCGCGAGATGCCCGGCGTACGGGCCGTGATCACCCACGAGGACGTGCCGGGCGTGGCGCTGCACGGCCGCGGCAGAGCCGACCGCCCGGTGTTCGCCTCCGAGGTGGTCCGCCACCACGGCGAGCCCATCGCCGCCGTCGCCGCCGACCACCCCGACACCGCGCGGATGGCCGCCGCCGCCGTCATCGTCGAGTACGAGGTGCTCGACCCGGTGACCGACCCCGAGCGGGCGTTCGAGGCCGAGCCGCTGCACCCCGACGGCAACCTCATCCGCCACATCCCGCTGCGCCACGGCGATCCGGACGTCAACGGCGAGATCGTCGTCGAGGGCCTGTACCGCATCGGCCGCCAGGACCCCGCGCCCATCGGCGCCGAGGCGGGCCTGGCCGTGCCCCGGCCGGACGGCGGCGTGGAGCTGTACCTCGCCTCCACCGACCCGCACACCGACCGCGACACCGCCGCCGCCTGCTACGGCCTCGAACCCGAGCGCGTGAAGATCGTCGTCACCGGGGTGCCCGGCGCCACCGCCGACCGCGAGGACCAGGGCTTCCAGCTGCCGCTCGGCCTGCTCGCGCTCAGGACCGGCTGCCCGGTGAAACTCACCGCCACGCGCGAGGAGTCCTTCCTGGGCCACGTCCACCGCCACCCCACCCTGCTGCGCTACCGCCACCACGCGGACGCCGACGGCAAGCTGGTCAAGGTCGAGGCCCAGATCCTGCTCGACGCGGGCGCCTACGCGGACACCTCGGCGGAGACCCTCGCCGCCGCCGTGTCCTTCGCGTGCGGCCCCTATGTCGTCCCCAACGCCTTCATCGAGGGCTGGGCCGTGCGCACCAACAACCCGCCCTCCGGCCATGCCCGGGGCGAGGGCGCGATGCAGGTGTGCGCCGCCTATGAGGCGCAGATGGACAAGCTCGCCAAGAAGCTCGGCGTCGAACCGGCCGAACTGCGGCTGCGCAATGTCCTCGCCACCGGCGACATCCTGCCCATCGGCCAGACCGTGACCTGCCCGGCACCGGTCGCCGAACTCCTCCAGGCGGTACGCGACTTCCCGCTGCCCGCGCTGCCCAAGGACACGCCCGAGGACGAGTGGCTGCTGCCCGGCGGCCCCGAGGGCGCGGGCGAGCCGGGCGCGGTGCGCCGGGGCGTGGGCTACGGCCTGGGCATGGTGCACATGCTGGGCGGCGAGGGCGCCGACGAGGTCTCCACGGCGACCGTGAAGGTCCAGGACGGGGTCGCCACGGTCCTGTGCGCGGCCGTCGAGACCGGCCAGGGCTTCACCACCCTCGCCCGGCAGATCGTCCAGGAGACGCTCGGCGTCGAAGAGGTCCATGTGGCGCCGGTCGACACCGACCAGCCGCCCGCCGGAGCGGGCTGCCGGGGCCGCCACACCTGGGTCTCCGGCGGCGCGGTGGAACGGGCCGCGAAAATGGTCCGTACGCAGCTGTTGCAGCCCCTGGCGCACAAGTTCGGCATGTCGACCGAGCTGCTCCAGATCGCCGACGGCAAGATCACGTCGTACGACGGGGTGCTCTCCACGACCGTCGCCGAGGCGCTGGACGGCAAGGAGCTGTGGGCCACCGCGCAGTGCCGCCCGCATCCGACCGAGCCGCTCGACGAGCACGGCCAGGGCGACGCCTTCGTCGGGCTCGCCTTCTGCGCCATCCGCGCGGTGGTGGACGTGGACATCGAACTGGGCTCGGTACGGGTGGTGGAGCTGGCGGTCGCCCAGGACGTCGGCCGGGTGCTCAACCCGGCGCAGCTCGCCGCGCGCATCGAGGCCGGGGTCACCCAGGGCGTGGGCATCGCGCTCACCGAGAACCTGCGCACCCCGCGCGGCGTGATCCGGCACCCCGATCTGACCGGCTACGCCCTGCCGACGGCGCTGGACGCCCCGGACATCAGGATCGTGAAGCTGGTCGAGGAGCGGGACGTGGTCGCGCCGTTCGGCGCCAAGCCGGTCAGCGCGGCGCCGGTCGTCGCCTCCCCGGCGGCGGTCGCGTCGGCGGTACGGGCGGCGACGGGCCGGGCGGTGAACCGGCTGCCGATCCGGCCGCAGGCCGCGGTGGTCACCGGGCAGTAGGCGGTCACCGGCGGTAGGTGGTCGGCGGCGGGCATCGGTGGTCGCCGGGCAGACGGTGGTCGGTGGTCAGGTCAGCGGGTGGTCACCCGGCGGCAGGTGGTCCGCGGGCTGTGACCGCCGGGCGGCCCGTGCTGCCGCGGGCCGTCGCCCGGTGCCGGTGCCGGTGCCGGAGAAAATCATGGGGGACGGGACAACCGCCGGGCCCGTTCCGACGTCTGAGGGAGTGGCCGGGTGGGGTGCCGCCGGCCGGACGTGGCGTTCGCGGGCCGAGTGGGCGGGCCGGGCCGGGCGTGACGGCCGGTATCGACGGAGCCGTTGCCCCGGCCGGGTGGGTGAGGTCCGTGCCGAGAATCGCGTTTGTGCAGGTCGGAGCGCATTGTCAGTGGCAGCGCGTAGTGTTTCGGGCAGTGGGGACGGCCGCGGGATCGGGCGGGCGGACCGACCCCTGACAACCATGCACGGGGGACGAATGAGCATGACCGGTGCCGTCACCGCGGCGATCACCCTGACCGAGCACGACCTGGATCCCTACATCACGCACGCGCCCACCCGCCACTGGCTGACGGGTCCCGGACTGCCGTGCGTGAGCGATCTGCTGACCTTCGAGCAGCTGCGCAGGGACGGACTGCGGACGGTCGCCGACACCACCGGCGACCCCGGGATCCTCGCGGCGGAGCTGCGCGACCGCCTGGTGATAGGCGGGCTGCTCACCCCCGAGGGCGGGGCGGCCGAGTCGGTGCTGCTCGACGGCGCGACGGGCGCGGTCATGACCGCGTACTTCCCCTACGACCGCCCGCACGCGGGGGACACCCGCCCGCTGGCGCCCTCCCTGCGCGCGCTGGTCACCTTCGCGGCGGCGACGGAGGAACTGGCGGATCTGCGCGGCCGGTTCGCGGCCTATGCCGGGCGCCATGGCACCAAGGCCGCGCAGGAGGCGTCGCGGCAGCTCCTGGCGGTGTTCGAGGAAGGCACGGACGGCGCGGTGCCGCCGTACTGGAAGATGGCGGCGCTGATCCGGCCGCTGGCCCTGGTCGCCGGTCCCGGCACCCGGTCCGGGCTGACCCTGGACCTGCCGCCGCGGCTGCTGGACCGCGAGTTCGGGCCCGGCCGGCTCGCGCGCTTCGAGGACATGGACTTCCCGTCCACGCTCACGCACGAGCCGACCCGCCGCTTCCTGCGCGAGACGGGCCTCCCGGAGGACGGCACGCTGCTCACGTTCGACTCGGACGTCCAGCTGCCGACCCTCGCCGAGCACTACGCGGAGGACGGCGGGAGCGGGTCGCGCAGAGGCGAACTCCCGCCGCGGGCGGCCCATCTGATCCGCCTCGGGCGCCTCGTGGACGACCACGCCCTGCTGGTGGACGGCGCGACGGGCGAGATCCTGGCCTGGAGCGAGCGGGAGACGACCCTGCGCTCGCTCAACACGGACGTCTCCACGCTCGCCTTCACCCTCTGGCTGCTGCGCCGCGAGCGGGCCATCGACCGCGAGCTGTCGCACGAGCTGACGACGGACGCCTACGACCAGCTCGCGGCCACGATGATCCGGGTCCTCAGAGCCGTCGACCCGGCGGGCTCCCCCCACCACCCGGTGGACTGGCACTACTGGACCCGACTGCTCCAGGACGAGGCGGCCGGGGTCCTCTGACCGCGGCGGTCGGCACCGGCTCAGCCCTCCCGTGGCTCAGCGGCTCACAGCGGGACGCCGATCGCGCTGAAGGTCGTGTCGGGGGCCGGGGGAGTGGTCAAGCGGGCGTTCACCACATAGAGGCGGTCGCGGTGGAGGGCGGCGGTGGTGGGGACGTCGTAGCGCGGGTCGGTGACGGTGCGCTTCAGGACGGCGGTGCCGATCGCGGCGTCGAGATCGAGGACGCTGACCTGGTTGAGCCGGTTCTGGACGACGTAGAGGGTGCGGCCGATCCGCAGCAGGCCGTCGCCGTAGGTGAGGGCGTCGACGCCGCTGAGGGTGATCTCGACGGCCTCGCCGGTGGCCAGGGGTACGCGGTAGAGCTTGCCGCCGTTGACGACGATCAGTGCCGTGCGATCGGGGGTGCCGACCAGGCCGTTGGCGCCGATCCCGTTGGCAGGCTGCACCCAGTCGCCGCCGATCGGCAGCTCGCGGATGTCCCCGGTGCCGCCGCGCGGGACACCGTAGAGGACGGCGTCGTAGGAGTCGGTGAACCAGGCGTGATCGCCGAGGAGGGCGATGTCGTTGATGAAGTGGCCGCTCGGGTCGGTCAGCTGGTGGTGGGCGACGAGCCGGCCGGTACCGGAGTCCACGACGCGTGCGGCGCCTCCGGTGGACCCGGAGGAGAGATACAGCAGGCCGTCGTGGTCCACCTTCAGCCCGTTGGTGGTGGTGCCGGTCTCGCCCGCGTACACGACGCTGCCCGTGCCGGTGCGCAGATCGGCCCTGTACACGGCTCCGTCGGCGCGGGAGCCGAAGTACGCGTACGGCCCGGCGCCGATGGCGATGCCCTCGGGCAGGAAGCCGTTGGGCAGCGCGATCTCGGTGGGCCAGTCGGCGGTGGACGAGGACGACGACGTGGATGACGGGGACGTGGGGGACGTGGGGGAGGGGGATGCGGGGGCGGCGGTCGCCGAGCCGGCGCCGATGCCGCCGGTGAGGGCGGCCAGGGCGGTGGCGCCGATCACGGCACGACGACTGGGGAGGGGATGCTTCCGGGACAAGGCTCGGCCTCCGAGGCGAGTGAGGTGGGGCTCATCGAGGCCCCGACACAACCACCCGATGCTGAGAGTGGGCTGAGAGCCGGTGGCCCTCGTGCGATGGCCCCGGGGCTGCCGGGAACGAGGCGGGGCCAGGCCGGTCCGTGGC
>NZ_JBHYUG010000074.1:0-39387 GCF_042749375.1 Streptomyces sp. NPDC059477
GGGACATTCACACCCCCCCCCGCCTTCACCCCGGTGCTCCCCGCGCCGCGCCCGGCCCCCCCGGGGGGGTTGGGGGGGCCGGCGCGCCCCGCCGATCTTCGATCTTCCAGAGTTCGAGAAGATCTCCCAGACTTCGAGAAAGACTCACAGACTCATGGCGAACTACACCGCCGCCGACGTCAAGAAGCTCCGTGAGCTGACCGGCGCCGGCATGATGGACTGCAAGAAGGCGCTCGACGAGGCCGACGGCGACGTCGAGAAGGCCGTCGAGGCGCTGCGTATCAAGGGCCAGAAGGGCGTCGCCAAGCGCGAGGGCCGCTCCGCCGAGAACGGCGCCGTGGTCTCGATCATCGCCGACGACAACTCCTCCGGCGTCCTGGTCGAGCTGAAGTGCGAGACGGACTTCGTCGCCAAGGGCGAGAAGTTCCAGGCCGTCGCCCAGGCCATCGCCGAGCACGTCGCCGAGACCTCCCCGGCCGACCTCGCGGCGCTGCTCGCCTCCGAGATCGAGGCCGGCAAGACCGTACAGGCGTACGTCGACGAGGCCAACGCCAACCTCGGCGAGAAGATCGTCCTGGACCGCTTCGCGCAGTTCTCCGACGGCTTCGTCGCCTCCTACATGCACCGCACCATGCCCGACCTGCCCCCGCAGATCGGTGTCCTGGTCGAGCTGGACAAGCCGAACGCCGAGACCGCCCGCGGCGTCGCGCAGCACATCGCCGCCTTCGCGCCGAAGTACCTCTCCAAGGAGGACGTGCCGGCCGACGTCGTCGAGAACGAGCGCCGGATCGCCGAGGAGACCACCCGCGCCGAGGGCAAGCCCGAGGCCGCGATCGCCAAGATCGTCGAGGGTCGGGTCAACGGCTTCTTCAAGGAGGCCACCCTGCTCGGCCAGGCGTACGCGCTCGACCCCAAGAAGTCGGTCCAGAAGGTTCTGGACGAGGCCGGTGTCACCCTGAAGCGCTTCACGCGCATCAAGGTCGGCATCTGAGTCGTACCGCGTCCGTAACCGCGATCGACGCGCGATCCCCGGCGGAATCCCGCTAGGGTCGAACGCAGTCGTCCGCGCCACCCGCGCACTGCGTCCCGCACGCGCGCGTGGCGGACGACGGCAGATCTGACGAGGAGGCCATTGCCGCGCATGGGAGCCACAACCCCCCACCGGCAATGGCCTTCTTGGTATGTGCACCACGTGAAAGAGGCGGGATTTCGATGACCAAGGCCCACAAGAACGACGACGGCAAAGTACGCGGCCGGTTTCTGCTGAAGCTGTCCGGAGAGGCGTTCGCCGGCGGTGGCGGCCTGGGCGTCGACCCGGACGTGGTCCACGCCATCGCCCGCGAGATCGCGGCCGTCGTCCGTGACGGCGCCCAGATCGCGGTCGTCCTCGGCGGCGGCAACTTCTTCCGCGGCGCCGAACTCCAGCAGCGCGGCATGGACCGGGCCCGCTCCGACTACATGGGCATGCTGGGCACGGTGATGAACTGCCTCGCCCTCCAGGACTTCCTGGAGAAGGAGGGCATCCAGTCCCGGGTGCAGACCGCCATCACCATGGGACAGGTCGCCGAGCCCTACATCCCGCTGCGGGCCGTGCGGCACCTGGAGAAGGGCCGGGTGGTGATCTTCGGCGCCGGTATGGGCATGCCGTACTTCTCCACCGACACCACCGCCGCGCAGCGCGCCCTGGAGATCGACGCCGAAGCACTGCTGATGGGCAAGAACGGCGTGGACGGGGTCTATGACTCCGACCCGAAGACCAACCCCGACGCGGTCAAGTTCGACGCCCTCGGCTACGGCGAGGTCATCACCCGCGACCTCCGGGTCGCCGACGCCACCGCCATCACCCTGTGCCGCGACAACAAGCTGCCGATCCTCGTCTTCGAGATGCTGACCGAGGGAAACATCGCGCGCGCCGTCAAGGGTGAGAAGATCGGCACAGTGGTGGGCGACGAGGACAGCCGGGCCTGACCGGGGGACGGTCCCCGACCGAGGACGGACCCTGACCGGGGGATGGACAATGGTCTGACGGTCGGGAACCGTGCAGTAACAAGACGCGACGCAGCCGGCCGCCCTCTCCGCAGACGCAGCCGGGCCGACTCACAACACGCAGGAGCAAGTGGTGATCGAAGAGACCCTCCTCGAAGCCGAGGAGAAGATGGAGAAGGCCGTCGTGGTCGCCAAGGAGGACTTCGCCGCGATCCGCACCGGCCGTGCGCACCCGGCGATGTTCAACAAGATCGTGGCCGACTACTACGGGGCGCCGACCCCGATCAACCAGCTGGCTTCGTTCGCCGTGCCGGAGCCGCGGATGGCGGTCGTCACCCCGTTCGACAAGACCGCCCTGCGCAACATCGAGCAGGCGATCCGTGACTCCGACCTGGGTGTCAACCCGAGCAACGACGGCAACATCATCCGGGTGGTGTTCCCCGAGCTGACCGAGGAGCGCCGCCGCGAGTACATCAAGGTCGCCAAGGGCAAGGGCGAGGACGCCAAGGTGTCCATCCGCTCGGTCCGCCGCAAGGCCAAGGACGCCATCGACAAGCTGATCAAGGACGGCGACGTCGGCGAGGACGAGGGCCGCCGCGCGGAGAAGGAACTCGACGACACCACCGCCAAGTACGTCGCCCAGGTGGACGAGCTTCTCAAGCACAAGGAAGCGGAGCTGCTCGAAGTCTGATGAACGACTCTTCCTGGGGGGTGCCGCCCGGGGCCGGGCAGACCGGGTACTGGGGGCCCACCGAGCACGGACCTGTCCAAGGGGCTGCCCCGGCGGGTCCCGCGTACGATGCGCAGCAGGCGCAGCACACTCGCCCCATGCCCATCGTGCCCGACCTGCCCGCCTATGGCGGGGACCAGGACCATCAGGACCGGGGGACCGCTCGGCCGGGCGGCCCCCTGCTCCATGACCAGGCGTTCTCCGACCAGGCGCTGTCCCATCGAGCGCTGTCCCATCAGGCATTTCCCGACCAGGCGTTCCCCGACCAGACGTTTGCTGACCACACGTTCCCTGACCGGACGTTCCGCGACGAGACCCCGTCGGCGCAGCCCCGTGCGGAGGTGCCGCAGAATCCGGAGCCCATGCCCGACGCCCCGCAGCCGGCACCCGCACCGCAGAAGAAGAACGCGGGCCGGGACCTGGGTGCGGCCATAGGCGTCGGGGTCGGGCTCGGCGCGGTCATCGTCGCCTCGCTGTTCTTCGTCAAGGCCGCGTTCATCGGGGTGATAGCGGTCGCCGTGGTCGTCGGGCTGTGGGAGCTGACCCGGCGCCTGGACGAGCGCAAGGGCATCAAGGCGCCGCTGGTGCCGCTCGCGGTCGGCGGCGCGGCGATGGTCGTCGCCGGATACGCGCGGGGCGCCGAGGGCGCCTGGGTCGCCATGGCGCTCACCGCCCTCGCGGTGCTGGTCTGGCGGATGACCGAACCGCCGGAGGGCTATCTCAAGGACGTCACGGCGGGCGTCTTCGCCGCCTTCTACGTGCCGTTCCTGGCCACCTTCGTCGCCATGATGCTGACCGCCGACGACGGCCCGCAGCGCGTCCTGACGTTCCTGCTGCTCACCGTCGTCAGCGACACCGGGGCGTACGCGATCGGCTGGCGGTTCGGCAAGCACAAGCTCGCGCCGCGGATCAGTCCCGGCAAGACCCGCGAGGGCCTGCTGGGCGCGGTCGCCTTCGCGATGGCGGCCGGCGCGCTGTGCATGGAGTTCCTGATCGACGGCGGCACCTGGTGGCAGGGTCTGCTGCTGGGGCTCGCGGTCGCCGCCACGGCCACGCTGGGCGACCTCGGCGAGTCCATGATCAAGCGGGACCTCGGCATCAAGGACATGGGCACGCTCCTGCCGGGCCACGGCGGGATCATGGACCGGCTGGACTCGCTGCTGCCGACGGCGCCGGTGGTGTGGCTGCTGATGGTGGTGTTCGTCGGCTCCGGCTGACCCCCGCCCCGCCCGCGCACTGAGTGAACGTTTGCTCCCACTGCTCGCCACCACCCCTTCCGTACCTATGATCACGGCGTGCGACGCCGGGGTCGAAGGAACGGAAGGGGTGGAGTCGTATGTGGGCACGGCGGCGGGCCGTGAAGCAGGAGCGGCTGGAGCGGGAGGCGGCGAAGGCCGTCGAGACGCTCGGGGCGGGCGTCCGCTCGACCCTGGCCTCGGCGGACGAGGGGCATCAGGCACTGCTGGAGCTGCGCGAGGGGCTGGCCCGGGAACTGGCCGACCTGGAGGCGATGCTCGGCCGTCGCGACGGGCTCCCGGTCGACATGGTCCGCTCCCGGCTCTCCTCGGCCGCCGATGTCTTCGCCCGGCTCGACGACCTCTCCGCGCGGTACACGGCGGTACGGACGCAGGTCGTCGCCGTGGACCAGAGAGACACGACCGTGCTCCTGCCGCTGCTCGAAGAGCTGGTCGAGTACGTCGAGGGCATGGCCGGGACCGGCGAGGCGGCGATCGGTGCCGTCGAGGGCGTGGAGCAGCTGCGCCGGCGGCTGGAGCAGGTACGCGCCGACCTGATCCCGGTGCGTGAACGCGTCCATGCCGGTCTCCGCGCCGCGGGCGGGGAACTGGAGGCGAGCCGGGGCGCCCCCGGCTGGTACGGCCGCGAGGCCGCGCTCGCCGCCCTCGGTGACCGGCTGGCGGCGCTGGACGAGGGCCGGGTGCGGCCGACCGCCGAGCACCGGACGACGGACCTGTACCGGGAATTCGAGCGCGAGCTGGCCGAGCTGCGCGACGAGATCGCCCAAGGGCGGCCCTGACCTGCGAAGACGTCTGCCCGGTGGAGTTATCCACAGGGCCGGCGGAGGGGGTCCGTGAGTCTGCGACACTGGTACGGCCATGCCTAATCCCGGAGAACTCACCTTTGTCGCGCCGCGCGGAGCCAAGAAGCCGCCGCGGCATCTCGCCGATCTCTCGCCCGCCGAGCGCAAGGAGGCGGTGGCCGGAATCGGGGAGAAGCCGTTCCGTGCCAAGCAGCTCTCGCAGCACTACTTCGCGCGGTACGCGCACGACCCCGCCGAGTGGACGGACATCCCGGCCGGCGCCCGGGAGCGGCTGCGGGACGCGCTGCTGCCGGAGCTGATGACCGTCGTGCGTCATCTGTCGACGGACCAGGGGACGACCCGCAAGACGCTGTGGCGGCTGTTCGACGGGACGCTCGTGGAGTCGGTGCTGATGCGGTACCCGGACCGGGTGACCATGTGCATCAGCTCGCAGGCCGGGTGCGGGATGAACTGCCCGTTCTGCGCGACCGGGCAGGCGGGGCTCGACCGGAACCTGTCCACCGCCGAGATCGTGCACCAGATCGTGGACGGCATGCGGGCGCTCAGGGACGGGGAGGTGCCCGGAGGGCCCGCCCGGCTGTCCAACATCGTCTTCATGGGGATGGGCGAGCCGCTCGCCAACTACAAGCGGGTCGTCGGGGCCATCCGCGCGCTGACCGATCCGGCGCCCGACGGGGTGGGGCTCTCGCAGCGCGGGATCACCGTGTCGACGGTCGGGCTGGTGCCCGCCATCCACCGGTTCTCCGACGAGGGCTTCAAGTGCCGGCTCGCCATCTCGCTGCACGCGCCCGATGACGAGCTGCGGGACACGCTGGTGCCGGTGAACACGCGGTGGAAGGTGCGGGAGGTGCTGGACGCCGGGTTCGCCTACGCGGAGCGGTCCGGGCGGCGGCTGTCCATCGAGTACGCGCTGATCCGGGACATCAACGACCAGGCGTGGCGTGGCGACCGGCTCGGGCGGCTGCTCAAGGGGCGGCCCGTGCATGTGAACCTGATCCCGCTGAATCCGACACCGGGCTCCAAGTGGACCGCGTCCCGGCCCGAGGACGAGAAGGCGTTCGTGGAGGCCATCGCCGCCCATGGGGTGCCGGTGACCGTCCGGGACACCCGTGGTCAGGAGATCGACGGGGCGTGCGGTCAGCTCGCGGCCACCGAGCGGTAGTCTGACGCCGTACACCCGTACATAAGTTCATACTCGTACATATCTTCATACACATCTTCATATCCGGCAGGGGAGCGCCACAGCGCTGAGAGTGCGGCAGCCGATGCATATCGGTGGGCCGCAGACCCTCTGAACCTCGCCCAGGTCATTCTGGGTAGGGAGATCGGTCGTCACTCATGCTGTTGCGCCCTGCCCGGGAGCCGTGGAAGGTCCCGGGCAGGGCCGCGTCTCTTCCTGGTCACCCAGGAGGACATTCAGTGGGCAACACCAAGCAGATAACCGCCGTGCTCGTCGGGTTCGGGCTGATCACGCTGTCCGCGTGCGGCTCGTCGTCCGACAGCGGAAGCGACGGCGGGGACTCCAGGACGGTCACACTCGTCAGCCACAACTCATGGGCCGTGTCCAAGGAAGTCCTCGCCGACTTCGAGCAGCGGTCCGGGTACACGGTCAAGGTCCTGGAGGACGGCGACGCCGGCACGGCCGTCAACAAGGCGATCCTCACCAAGGACAACCCGCAGGGCGATGTCTTCTTCGGCGTCGACAACACCCTGCTCTCCCGGGCCCTGGACAACGGGCTGTTCCAGTCGTACGAGGCCAAGGGCGCCGACACCGTCCAGGCCGCCTACCGGGCCGACGAGGCCGAGCACCGGGTCACGCCTATCGACAGCGGGGACATCTGCGTCAACTACGACAAGGCGTACTTCAGCGAGAAGAAGCTGGCGCCGCCGAAGACGTTCGAGGATCTGATCAAGCCCGCCTACAAGGACCTGCTGGTCACCGAGAACGCCTCCACCTCCTCGCCCGGCCTCGGCTTTCTGCTCGGCACGGCCGCCGCCTACGGGGACGACGGCTGGCAGGACTACTGGAAGAAGCTGAGCGACAACGGCGTCAAGGTCGTCGACAGCTGGGAGCAGGCGTACAACGAGGAGTTCTCCGGCTCGGCCGGGGGCAAGGAGGCCAAGGGGGACCGGCCGCTGGTCGTGTCGTACGCCTCCTCGCCGCCCGTGGAGGTCGTCTACGCCGATCCGCAGCCCGCGGACGCGCCCACCGGGGTCGCCGACGGGACCTGCTTCCGGCAGGTCGAGTACGCGGGGCTGCTGAGCAACGCCGGGAATCCGGAGGGCGGCAAGGCGCTGCTGGACTTCATGCTCAGCAAGGAGTTCCAGCAGGACATGCCGCTGAACATGTTCGTCTACCCGGTGGTCGAGGGCGCCCAGGTGCCCGAGGTGTTCGCCCGGTACGGGCCCCAGGTCAAGGACCCGCAGACCCTGGACCCGGCGAAGATCGCCGACCACCGTGACGAGTGGGTCAAGTCGTGGACCTCGCTCGTACTGAAGTAACCCCCCGGAGCCGCAACCGCAGCCAGAGCCGGAGCAGGGGTCTGGTGCGGGGCGGGCTGCTGGTGGTGCCCGTCGCGTTCTTCGGCGTCTTCTTCGCCTACCCCGTCGCCGCGATCCTCCTGCGGGGGCTCAAGGCCGACGGGGTCTGGCGGGTGGGGCGGCTGTGGGAGGTGCTGGGGCAGCCGGACATCCGGCATGTGCTGTGGTTCACCACCTGGCAGGCGCTGGCCTCGACCGCGCTGACCCTGCTGATCGCGCTGCCCGGCGCGTATGTCTTCGCGCGCTTCGACTTCCCCGGCAAGCAGGCGCTGCGGGCGGTGGTGACCGTGCCGTTCGTGCTGCCGACCGTCGTGGTCGGCACGGCGTTCCTGGCGCTGCTCGGGCGCGGCGGGCTGCTGGACGAGTGGTGGGGCGTACGGCTGGACACCACCGTGTGGGCGATCCTGCTCGCGCATCTCTTCTTCAACTACGCGGTCGTCGTACGGACCGTGGGCGGGTTGTGGGGGCAACTGGACCCCCGGCAGGAGGAGGCCGCGCGGATGCTCGGCGCCTCGCCGTTCGCCGCGTGGCGGCGGGTCACCCTTCCGGCGCTCGGGCCCGCCGTGGCCGCCGCCGCGCTGATGGTCTTCCTGTTCACCTTCACCTCCTTCGGGGTGGTGCAGATCCTCGGCGGGCCGACCTTCGCCACCCTGGAGGTGGAGATCTACCGGCAGACCTCGGAGATCTTCGACCTGTCCACGGCGGCCGTCCTGACGGTCGTCCAGTTCCTCGCCGTGGGCGCGATCCTCGCCGTGCACGCGTGGACCGTACGGCGGCGGGAGAGCGCGCTGCGGCTGGTGGACGCGTCCCTGACGGCCCGGCGCCCGCGCGGGGCGGGGCAGTGGGCGCTGCTGGCCGGTGTCCTGCTCTCCATCGCCGTCCTGCTGGTGCTGCCGCTGGGCGTGCTGGTGCGGCGGTCGCTGGAAGGGGCCGGGTTCTCCTACTACCGGGCGCTGACCTCGTCCGAGTCCCAGGTGTTCCTCGTCCCGCCGATCGAGGCGATCGGGAACTCGCTGACGTACGCGCTCGTCGCCACCGCCATCGCCCTGCTGGTCGGCTCCCTCGCGGCGGCGGCGCTGGCGCGGCGGGACGCGGGGCGCCTCGTACGGGGGTTCGACGCGCTGTTGATGCTGCCGCTCGGGGTGTCCGCGGTGACCGTGGGCTTCGGGTTCCTGATCGCGCTGGACGAGCCGCCGCTGGATCTGCGCGCGACCTGGATCCTGGTGCCGCTCGCCCAGGCACTGGTGGGGGTCCCCTTCGTCGTACGGACCATGCTGCCGGTGCTGCGGGCGGTGGACGGGCGGCTCCGGGAGGCGGCGGCGGTGCTCGGGGCGTCGCCGTGGCGGGTGTGGCGGGAGGTCGATCTGCCGCTGGTGCGGCGGGCGGCGCTGGTCGCGGCGGGGTTCGCGTTCGCGGTGTCGCTGGGGGAGTTCGGGGCGACGGTGTTCATCGCGCGGCCGGACGATCCGACGCTGCCGGTGGCGGTCGCCAAGCTGATCGGGCGGCCCGGGGAGCTGAACTACGGCCAGGCGATGGCCCTTTCGACGATTCTGATGGTGGTGTGCGCGGTGTCGCTGCTGGTGCTGGAGCGGCTGCGCACGGACCGGACCGGGGAGTTCTAGCGATGCTGCTGTCCCTTGAGGACGCGACGGTACGGCTCGGGGGCCGGGCCGTGCTCGATACGGTCGGCCTCGCCGTCGAGGAGCACGAGACCGTGTGTGTGCTCGGGCCGAGCGGGAGCGGGAAGTCGACGCTGCTGCGCGCGGTCGCCGGGTTGCAGGCGCTGGACGGCGGCCGGGTGCTGCTGGACGGGCGGGACCAGGCGCGGGTGCCCGCGCACCGGCGGGAGATCGGGCTGATGTTCCAGGACCATCAGCTGTTCCCGCAGCGGGACGTGGGCGGCAATGTGGCGTTCGGGCCCCGGATGCGGGGGGCGTCGCGGGACGAACAGCGGGCCCGGGTGGCGGAGCTGCTGGACCTGGTCGGGCTGCCGGGGGCCGCGGGCCGGGCGGTGGCCGAGCTGTCCGGCGGCGAACAGCAGCGGGTCGCGCTGGCGCGGGCGCTGGCGCCGAGCCCCCGGCTGCTGATGCTGGACGAGCCCCTCGGGCAACTGGACCGGTCACTGCGGGAGCGGCTGGTGGTGGAGTTGCGCGAGCTGTTCGGGCGGCTCGGGACGACCGTGCTGGCCGTGACGCACGACCAGGGCGAGGCGTTCGCGCTGGCCGACCGGGTGGTGGTGATGCGGGACGGACGGATCGCCCAGACCGGGACGCCGCTTGAGGTGTGGCAGCGGCCCGCCGACGCCTTCGTCGCGCGGTTCCTCGGCTTCGACAATGTGGTCCCGGCGACGGTGAGCGGGCAGGTCGCGGACACCGCCTGGGGGAAACTGCCGGTGCCCGCGGGGGCGGCCCAGGGGGCGGTGGAGGTGCTGGTGCGGCCGGGCGGGGTGCGGCTGGTCGGCGCCGGGGAGGGGCTGCCGTGTCGCGTGGCGGCGCGGACCTTCAAGGGCACGCATGTCGCCGTACGGCTGCGGCCGGAGGGGAGCGCGCCGGATCTGGAGGCGGCGTGCGCGCTGCGGGACGCGCCCGAGGTGGGGGCGGTGGTGGAGGTGGAGTTCGACGCGGCGGAGGTGGTGGTGCTGGGGGCGGGGGGCTGACCGTAGGGGGTGTGGGGGTGGCCGTGCGGCTGGCTTCGCGGGGTTGGGCGTAGCCGTGGCGGTGGGCTGCGGCGGCGGGCCGTAAATCGTGGTGCCGGGGCGAAGGCGCTGGTCATAGGGTGCGGGGCATGACACTGCTCGCGTACGACCGCTACTGCGACGAGATCGCCCTTCAGGTACGGCAGTTCACGGACCTGGTGACCGCGCCCGGTACGGAGCTGGCCGCCACCGTGCCGACGTGCCCCGACTGGACGCTGGAGGAACTGACCCGGCACATGGGCGAGGCGCTGCGCTGGGTCGAGGTGACCGTGCGGACCCGGGCGAGCGCGGAGGTGCCCGCGGAGCGGGTGCCCGACGCTGCCGGGCCCGCGGCGCGGGGGGACGCGGCGACGCTGGGGGAGTGGTTCGCGCGGGGCGGGGAGTCCGTCGTACGGACCCTGCGCGAGGCGGGGCCCGACGCGGTGGTGTGGGGGTGGGCGGGGGTGCACACGGCCGCGTTCTGGGCGCGGCGGATGACCCATGAGATCACCGTGCACCGGGCGGACGCGGCGCTGGCGGCGGGGGTGCCGTACGAGGTGGCGGGGGAGGTCGCGGCCGACGCGATCGACGAGTGGCTGGAGATCGTGACGTTCGTGCAGCGCAACGATCCGCATGACGCGGCGCGTGAGCTGCGCGGCGGCGACGGCCGGAGCATCCATCTGCACGCCACCGACACGGCGGCCCCGAACGCCGAGTGGGTGATCGAACTGGCGCCCGGCGGGGTGGTCTGGCGGCGGGGGCACGAGAAGGCGAGCGTGGCGCTGCGGGGGCCGCTGACGGAGGTGATGCTCGCGTTCTACCGGCGGGCGCCGCTGGAGGGCGGTGCGGTGGAGGTCGTGGGGGAGCGGGACGTGCTGGACTACTGGCTGGAGAGGGCGACATTCGGATGAGCTGGCGGCTTGCGAGCGGTATCGATGAGTTTCTGGAGCGGACGGGGGACTTTCTGCGGTCGCGCCCCGGGCTGCACACCACGGCCCTGACGGTGACCGAGAAGATGCGGGTCGAGGGCGCGGACGGGGCCGTGCTGGGCTGGCTGGAGGCGGGGGGTGAGGTGCGCGGCGTCTACTACCGGATCTCCGCGGACCGTGGGGTCTCGGTCACGCCCCTCGCACCCGAGCACACCGACACCCTCGCCGACCATCTGATCGGGCTCGGGCAGTACGTTCCCGCGGTCACCGCCGAGCGGGCCACCGCCGTGGCCTTCGCCGAGGCCTGGCGGCAGCGGACCGGGGCGGCGTCGACGCTCCGGGTCGAGCTGGGGCTGTACCGGCTCGGCACGCTCACACCGCCCGACCCCTTCCCGGCGGGACGGGCACGGCCGGTGGGCGAGGCGGACCACGAGCACCTCATGCAGTGGTGCCGGGAACTCGCGGCCTACTTCGAGGAGGACGTCACCATCAACGCCGAGACCTGGGCCAGTACCCGCTTCGGCGAGAAGCACTACACCTACTGGGAGACCCCGGACGGCACGACCGTCTCCATGGCGGGCGCGAACCCGCTGATCGGCGGTCAGGTCCGGATCGACCCCGTCTACACCCCGGCCGCTCTGCGCGGCCGGGGCTACGGGGCCGCCGCGACCGTGACGGTGAGCCAGGCGGCCCTCGACGCGGGCGCCGAGGACGTCGTGCTGTACACCAACCTGGCCAACCCGACCAGCAACGCGCTCTATCAGCGGCTGGGTTATCGGTTGCTGGCGGAGGTCGCGGTGTACGACTTCGCGCGGGCGTGATCGTCGGCTGTACCTGATGCCCGCGGCCCGTCCCCGGTGGTGCTGGGGCGGGCCGCGGGTTCACGGTGTCAAGGCCGTACGCGGTCAGCGCACGGGCCTTACGGGGTCAGCGCACGGGCCGTACGGGGTCAGCGGCCCTCGCCGGTCCCCCGGCGGCGGAAGCCGAGGAAGACGGAACCGCCGCCGACCACGACCAGTGCCCCGGCGATGCCCGCGATCATGCCGGTGCTGGAACTGGCGCCGGTCTCCGCGAGGTTGGACTCACCGGCCGCGGGGGAGGGCGCGTTGCTCACCGACTCGGCCGGTGCGGGAGCGCTGCTGCTCCCCTCCGGAGCGGACGGCGTCGGCGTCTGGGCCGGTGTCTGGGTCGGCGTCGGCGTCGCGGACTCCGACTCGGCCGGCGGGGTGGACTCCGGCGGGGTCGGGGTCGGGGTGTCCGTCCGGCACGCGGTGGACGGCGTGACCAGGTTCGGCTTGATGTCCTCGTCGACCTGGTCGCCGGCCTTGACGTGGACGCGGTACTCCGCGTTCGGCTGCCAGTCCTCCTCGAAGGTGATGGTCACGCCCTCGCGGGAGCCCTTCACCTCCTGGCTGCCGACCAGCCTTTCGTCGGCGCCGTTGTTCTCCAGGTAGACCGTGACCGTGGCGGAAACGCCCGTCGGGTCCTTGTCCGTGACGGTGATGACACCCTTGCTGCCGTCGCAGATCGCGGCGGCGGAGAACTCGCTGATGTCACACGCGAGCGCGTTGCCCGCGGCGCTGAGCGCGAGTGCGGCCGAGGCGGCGGCGACACCGAGGGCACGCACGGAACTCCGTGCGGTGCGGCGGGATATGGACACGTTTGTCCTTACGGGAGCTGAAAATGCGGGGGGTTGAGGGAGCCGCCGTGCAGACGGCGCCCCGTGAGGCTCCTAGCTCTATAAGCGTCCCGTAAGGAGCGTCAATCCCCCTGTCCGTTTGATCCACCCTCTTTTCGATGTCTTTGCTGAGCCCGATGTTTGGGTGGGTGCGCGGGAGGCGGCGGGCTCAGCCCTCCACGGCCGCCGGGTCCATCCAGACGATTTCCCAGGTGTGCCCGTCGAGGTCGTCGAAGGCGCGGCCGTACATGAAGCCCTGGTCCTGGGTCTCGCCGGTGGCGGTGCCGCCCGCCGCGAGTGCCCTGTCGACCAGCTCGTCGACCTTCTCGCGGCTCTCGGCGCTCAGCGCGACCAGGACCTCGCTGGTCCGCGTCGCGTCCGCGATCTCCTTCTTGGTGAACGTCCCGTAGAACTCCTGGGTGAGGAGCATCGCCACGATCGTGTCGCTGATCACCACGGAGGCGGTGTTGTCATCGCTGAACCGGGGGTTGATCGTGTAGCCCAGCTCGGTGAAGAACTTCTTCGAGGCGTCGAGGTCGCTCACGGGCAGGTTCACGAAGATCATCTGCTGGTACATGCGGGTCTCTCCCATCGGTGATGTCGCGTTCGGTGTTGTCGCGTTCGGTGGGGTAGACCCGGGTGGAGCGGAGAACTCATCGCCGGGCGCCGGTCCTTTTTCGATTCAGTTCGACCGGCCGTCACGGCAGCAAGGGCTGCGCCGCCAGCTGGGCCACCACCAGGGTGAGCGGTCCGAACAGTGCCAGCAGGGCGCCCGCCCGCAGGGCCGCCGCGCTGCGCAGGGTGGCGGCCGGGGCGCCGAGCCGCAGCAGCGCGGCCGTGGTGTCGGCGCGGGCGTGCCGGGCCTCGACGGCGGCCGTGCACAGCGTGGCCAGGGTGCAGCCCGCCACCAGCAGCGCCCCGAGGGTGGCGAGCGGGCCGAAGACCGGTTCGTCCGCGCCGCCGGGGCCGCGCAGGGCGGCCGTCGCGAACCCCGCCGACGCGACCGCGCAGACCACGCCGAGCGGCCGGCCGATCCGGCCCGCCTCCGCCATCAGCACCCGGCCCGCCAGCAGCCGCAGCGCGCCGGGCCGACCGGCCTGGAGCAGCCGCCCGCACAGATGGGTCAGACCGGGTCCGGCCAGGGCCAGCCCCACGGCCGTCAGCGTCCAGCCGACCAGCACACTGACCGGCCCGGCCGCGAGCCCGCCGGGCAGACTGGCCGCGTCGGCGCCGGGGGTGACCCGGGTGGCGTACGCCTCCACCGCGAGCCCCGCCGCGAGCACGGCGACGCCCCAGGGGAGGCCCGTGGGCGCCTTGTCGGGCGCGGGGACCTGGCCGGTTTCGCGGGCCGTCGGCCGCGGGGTGCCGGGAGGGCCGTCCGGGTCCGTCCCGGGCGCCTCCGCAGCCGCCTCGGCTTCCGCGGCCCGTGCGGCCTGCGCGGCGTGTGCGGCCTGTGCGGCGTGTACGACCTGCGCGGCCTGCGCGGTCTGTGCCGTGGCCGTCCGGCGCTCGTACCACCAGTTCCGGGCCCTGCGCCGCGCGGCCCCCGGCTCACGCGGGCGCAGGACGAGCGCCGTCGTGAGGGAGGCGGCCACGGGGACCACGGTGAGCAGGGTGAGCGCGGCGGGCAGCGGCAGGGGCCGGCCGGCGGCGAGGACGTCGGCCGCGGCGCCGTCGAACGGCATGCCGGTCAGATCCCCGCGCAGATGCAGGAAGAAGAGCAGGGCCACCATCGAGCCCAGCACGGTCGACAGGGCGGTGGTGGTCGCCGAGACCGCCATCAGCCGGGCCGGGCCCAGGCCGATCGCGGAGAGCCCGGGACGCGGCCGGGTGCCCGGGTCGGTACGGGCCACCGCCACCGCGAACTGCACGGTCGCGGCGATCGGCACCAGGCACCAGGCCAGCCGCAGCGCCGACCCGGTCGCGTTGCCCGGGTGGCTCATGGCGTGGCCGAGGATGCACAGCAGCAGGAAACCGGTACCGCCGGAGGCCGCCGCGACCAGCAGCCGGCGCAACTGGACGGCCGGGCGGCCGGCCCGGCTCAGACGGACAGCGAGCACGCGGCCCGGCCCTCCTCCGCCTCGGCGACCGGCGGCAGATGGACCGTGCGCACCCGCCGCCCGTCCAGCAGCGCGATGGTCCGGTCGGCGAGCGCGGCGGTCTCGGCGTCGTGCGTGGCCAGCAGCACGGTGATGCCGTGCGAGCGGGCGGCCGTGGTGAGGGTGCGCAGCACATGGGCGCGGTCGGCGCGGTGCAGCGGCGCGGTCGGCTCGTCGGCGAACAGCACCGAGGGCGCGGGCGCGAGGGCGCGCGCGATACAGGCGCGCTGCCGCTCGGCCTGCTTGAGCTGGTACGGGTACTTGCGCGCCCGGTCACCGATGTCGAGCCGCTCCAGCCACTCCAGGGCAGCGGTCTTGGCCCGGCGCCGGCTGGTGCCGCGCAGCATCAGCGGCAGCGCGGCGTTCTCCCAGACGGTCAGCTCCGGTACGAGGACGGGGGCCGGGTCGATCCAGCCGAACCGGTCGCGGCGCAGCCGTTCCCGGGCCAGCGGGCCCATGGTGTGCACGGGGACGCTGTTGAACCAGACCTCGCCCTGCCGGGGCCGGGCCAGTCCGGACAGACAGCGCAGCAAGGAGGTCTTGCCGCTGCCGCGCGGGCCGCCGACGGCGAGGATCTCGCCCTCCTGGACGCCGAGCGAGACCCCGCTGAGCGCGGGGGAGCCGTCGTCGTGGGTGAAGTGCAGGGAGCGGGCCCAGAGCACATCGTTGTCCGGCGGGGCCTCCATGGGCGTACACCTCAGTTCGGATCGTCCGGGTTTCCGGGTCTCCCGTGGCCGTCTCCCCCGGGCGGGGGGAAGGAGGGCTGGGCCGATCGGTCACTGGGCACGCTAGGTACTGCGCGCGGCGGGGCCGGACAGCACGCGGCCCCGGGCCGCCGTTTCTCACTCGAACGGACGGCACCGGGGCCGGAAATGATCATCCAGAAGGAAGATCACAAGCCATGCGGTCGTGCCACTGCCTGTGCCTCTGCCATGTCTCTGCCACAGGCGGTGGCCGTGGCCTACAGCTTGGTCCACGCCTCCGTGAGGGTGGCGCGCAGGATCTGCTCGATCTCGTCGAAGGTCGACTGGTCGGCGATCAGCGGCGGGGCGAGCTGGACGACCGGGTCGCCGCGGTCGTCGGCCCGGCAGTACAGGCCGTTGTCGTACAGCGCCTTGGACAGGAAGCCGTACAGGACGCGCTCGGTCTCCTCGTCGTCGAACGACTCCTTGGTGACCTTGTCCTTCACCAGCTCGATGCCGTAGAAGTAGCCGTTGCCGCGGACGTCGCCGACGATCGGCAGGTCGTGCAGCTTCTCCAGGGTGGACTTGAACGCCCCCTCGTTGTCCAGCACGTGCTGGGTGAGGTTCTCCCGCTCGAACAGGTCGAGGTTGGCGAGGGCCACCGCGGCCGATACGGGGTGACCACCGAAGGTGTAGCCGTGCAGGAAGGTGTTGTCGCCCTGGTAGAACGGCTCGGCGAGCTTGTCGGAGACGATGCACGCGCCGATCGGGGAGTAGCCCGAGGTCATGCCCTTGGCGCAGGTGATCATGTCCGGTACGTAGCCGAACTTGTCGCAGGCGAAGAGCGTGCCGAGCCGGCCGAAGGCGCAGATGACCTCGTCCGAGACCAGCAGCACGTCGTACTGGTCGCAGATCTCGCGCACCCGCTGGAAGTAGCCGGGCGGGGGCGGGAAGCAGCCGCCCGCGTTCTGCACCGGCTCCAGGAAGACGGCGGCGACCGTCTCCGGGCCCTCGAACAGGATCTCCTGCTCGATCTGGTCGGCGGCCCAGCGGCCGAAGGCCTCGGGGTCGTCGCCGTGGATCGGGGCGCGGTAGATGTTGGTGTTGGGCACCTTGTGCGCGCCCGGCACCAGCGGCTCGAAGGGGGCCTTGAGGGCCGGCAGGCCGGTGATCGACAGGGCGCCCTGCGGGGTGCCGTGGTAGGCGACCGCGCGGGAGATGACCTTGTACTTGGTGTGCTGGCCCTTGAGCTTGAAGTACTGCTTGGCCAGCTTCCAGGCGGTCTCGACGGCCTCGCCGCCACCGGTGGTGAAGAAGACCTTGTTCAGGTCGCCGGGCGCGTGGTGCGCGAGGCGCTCGGCCAGCTCGACGGCCTTCGGGTGGGCGTAGGACCACACCGGGAAGAACGCCAGTTCCTGCGCCTGCTTGGACGCGGCCTCGGCGAGTTCGACCCGGCCGTGACCGGCCTGGACCACGAACAGACCGGCCAGACCGTCGAGGTAGCGCTTGCCCTTGTCGTCGTAGATGTAGGTGCCCTCACCCCGCACGATCGTGGGGACGGGGGAGTTCTCGTAGGACGACATGCGGGTGAAGTGCATCCACAGGTGGTCGTACGCGCTCTTGCTGAGGTCCTTGGTGCTCACGGTTATCGGGTCCTCACGGGTTATCGGGTTCCCCACATATAGGTCTGCTTCTTGAGCTTCAGATAGACGAAACTCTCGGTGGAGCGCACGCCGGGGATGGCCCGGATGCGTCGGTTGATGACGTCGAGCAGGTGGTCGTCGTCCTCGCAGACGATCTCCACCATCAGGTCGAACGAGCCCGCGGTCATCACCACGTACTCGCACTCGGGCATGCCCGTCAGCGCGTCGGCCACGGACTCCACATCGCCCTCGACGTTGATGCCGACCATCGCCTGCCGGCGGAAACCCACGGTGAGCGGGTCCGTGACGGCGACGATCTGCATCACGCCCTGGTCGAGCAGCTTCTGGACGCGCTGGCGCACGGCCGCCTCGGACAGGCCCACGGCCTTGCCGATCGCGGCGTACGGCCGCCGGCCCTCCTCCTGGAGCTGCTCGATGATGGCGAGGGAGACATCGTCCAGGGTGGGACTGCCGTTCCCGGTTCTGGACTGACTGGAGCCCCTGGGCTCTGCGCTTCGACTGGCCACGCAGCTCACTGTGCCCGAGGTCTCGACCGTTTAGCAAGAGCTGCGCAATGAATTTCGTTGATTATGGGGTCCCAGTGTGCGGATTTCGCAGATCTGGCGCGGCGAGGGGTGTTGAAACCGTCGGCATTCCGATTAGTCTGGGTGTCTCAGCCATTGGACATGGGACACCGACACTTGGAGGGCCGGCAGTGAGCACCGAGCTGCGTCGTCTGCGCAACTACATCGACGGAGAGTTCCGGGACGCCGCCGACGGGCGGACCACCGAGGTGGTGAACCCTGCCACCGGCGAGGCGTACGCGACCGCCCCGCTGTCCGGACCGGCCGACGTCGACGCCGCCATGGCCGCCGCCGCGGCGGCGTTCCCGGCGTGGCGGGACACCACCCCGGCCGAGCGGCAGAAGGCCCTCCTGAAGATCGCGGACCTCGTCGAGGAGCGCGCCGAGGAGCTGATCGCCGCCGAGGTGGAGAACACGGGCAAGCCCATCGGGCTGACCCGCACCGAGGAGATCCCGCCGATGGTCGACCAGATCCGCTTCTTCGCGGGCGCGGCGCGGATGCTGGAGGGCCGCTCGGCCGGTGAGTACATGGAGGGGATGACCTCGATCATCCGCCGTGAGCCGGTCGGCGTCTGCGCGCAGGTCGCGCCCTGGAACTACCCGATGATGATGGCCGTGTGGAAGTTCGCCCCGGCCCTCGCCGCGGGCAACACGGTCGTCCTCAAGCCCTCGGACACCACCCCCGCCTCCACCGTCCTGCTCGCCGAGATCATCGGCTCGGTCGTGCCCAAGGGTGTCTTCAACGTCATCACGGGCGACCGTGACACCGGGCGCCTGATGGTCGAGCACCCCACCCCGGCGATGGCCTCCATCACCGGTTCGGTGCGGGCCGGTGTCTCCGTCGCCGAGTCCGCCGCGAAGGATGTCAAGCGGGTCCACCTGGAGCTGGGCGGCAAGGCGCCGGTCGTCGTCTTCGAGGACGTCGACATCGCCAAGGCCGTCGAGGACATCTCCGTCGCGGGCTTCTTCAACGCGGGCCAGGACTGTACGGCCGCGACCCGGGTGCTGGTCCAGGAGTCCATCCACGACGAGTTCGTGGCCGCGCTCGCGAAGGCCGCCGCCGAGACGAAGACCGGGCAGCCGGATGACGAGGACGTGCTGTACGGGCCGCTGAACAACCCGAACCAGCTGCGGCAGGTCTCCGGCTTCATCGAGCGGCTGCCCGCGCACGCCAAGGTGCAGGCCGGTGGCCACCGGGTCGGTGAGATCGGGTACTTCTACGCGCCGACCGTGGTGTCCGGGCTGAAGCAGGACGACGAGATCATCCAGAACGAGGTGTTCGGGCCGGTCATCACCGTCCAGTCCTTCTCCGACGAGGCGCAGGCCGTTCAGTGGGCGAACGGGGTGGAGTACGCGCTGGCGTCCTCCGTGTGGACGAAGGATCACGGGCGCGCGATGCGGATGTCCAAGGTGCTGGACTTCGGGTGCGTGTGGATCAATACGCATATTCCTCTCGTGGCGGAGATGCCGCACGGGGGGTTCAAGAAGTCGGGGTACGGCAAGGACCTTTCCGGCTATGGGTTTGATGACTACACGCGGATCAAGCATGTGATGACTTCTTTGGACTGATGGTCCAAGGGGTGGGGTGGCTGCTCTTTCGCGGGGGGCTGCGGGACCGTTGTGGCTGGTCGCGCCCCCGCGGCGGAGCCGCATATCGATACAGCCCCGCGCCCCTATCGGGGCGCCTTCGACAACGTGTCTTTGACGGCCCCCTCGGCTTGACATTGCGTCTGTTGTTCGGGGGCTGGGTCTGGGCGCATGCTGCGGGGATGCTGGCTATGAATGCTTCCGGGGTGTCCCGTCGGAGTCTGCTGCGAGGGCTTGGTGGGGGTGTTGCCCTTGGGGCGCTCGCCGGGTGCGGGGTGCCCGCCGCCTATGTGGCGGCCGGGGACCGGAGCGGGGCCGATCGGTCCGAGCAGGACCGGCGGCTGGTGTTCGCCAACTGGCCGCTGTACATCGACACCGACGACGAGGACGCCACCAGGCGGCCGACACTGGACGCGTTCGAGAAGCGGACCGGGATCTCCGTCGACTATGTCGAGGAGATCAACGACAACGACGAGTTCTTCGGCAAGATCAGCCCGTCCCTGATGAACCACCAGGCCACCGACCGCGATCTGATCGTCATCAGCGACTGGATGTGCGCCCGGTTCGTACGGCTGGGCTGGGTGCAGGAGATGGACCGCGCCCGCCAGCCCAATGTGACCCGGTACCTCGATCCCCTGCTGCGCTCGCCCGCCTTCGACCCCGGCCGCAAGTACACCGTGCCCTGGCAGTCCGGGATCACCGGCATCGCCTACAACCGGCGCCGGGTGGGGCGGGAGATCCGTCAGGTGTCGGACCTGTGGGAGAGCGACCTCAAGGGCCGGGTGACGCTGCTGTCCGGGCTGGACGAGGCGTTCGCGCTGCTGATGCTGGGCAATGGCGTGGACATCACCAAGTGGACCGCCGACGACTTCCACCAGATCTGCGACCAGGTCGACCGGCAGGTCCGCAGCGGCCAGATCCGCCGCTTCACCGGCAACGACTACATCAAGGACCTCTCCAGCGGGGACGTCCTCGCCTGCCAGGCGTACTCCGGCGACGTCATCCAGCTCCAGGCCGACGACCCCGACATCGAGTTCGTCGTCCCCGAGGAGGGCGCCGAACTGTGGGCCGAGTCCCTGATGATCCCCAACCTCGCCGCCCACAAGGCCAACGCCGAACAGCTCATCGACTACTACTACGAGCCCGAGGTCGCCGCCGAGCTGGCCGCGTGGGTCAACTATGTGTGCCCGGTCCCGGCCGCCCGTGACATCCTCGCCTCCTCCAAGGACGAGGAACTCGCCGCCCTCGCCGAGGACCCGCTGATCTTCCCCGACGACGTCATGCGCGAGCGGCTGTCCATCGCCCGGGACATCACCTCGCAGGAGCGGGTGGAGTTCGGGAAGCGGTGGAACGCGATCGCGGGGTTGTGACGACGGGGGTTCCCTGGGTGGCCGTCCGTGGTCACTTCTCCTTCTGCCGTCGGCCCTGCTTCCAGTGGCGCAGGCTCGCCGCCGGGTTCCAGGCCGGGGCCCGGCCCCAGGTCACCGGGTAGCAGGCCAGCCCGATGAGGACGGCCGTGAAGTGGCCCACGTCGGTGAAGGTGCGGCTGGTGAACAGCGGGGGCGTGAACACCGCCAGGACGCCGGCCAGATACACATACCGCCACGGGGCGGTGATCCGGTACGTCAGCACCGCGACCACACCCGCCAGCGCGTAGCTCACCCCGATGTCGAGGGTGTTCACGGCGGAGTGCGGTGCCAGGCCCTGGCGGATCGCCCAGGCCAGGGTGGCCTGGCTGATGTAGGTGGCCAGGACGTGCGCGGTGAACGCCACCAGCAGCCAGCGCGCGGTGCCCAGCCAGCGTTCGGCCTGCGCGTGGAAGACGCTGTACAGCACCGCGTACGACAGCCAGCCGCCGCCGTCGATCCACAGCGCGCTGGAGATCAGGACCCGCACCGGGTTGGTCCTCAGCTCGTGGATGTTCGTGGACCGCTGCCGCAGGAAGTCGGTCTCGAAGTCCGGCGACATGTGGTGCAGCAGGACCGTGGTGACGAGGAGGACGGCCAGCCAGATGTAGGTACCGGGCGCGCTGCGCACGTACGCGACCACGTACCGGCCCGCGCGCCGGAGCTGCCTTCGCATGTCCCGATTCACCCACGCGGTACCGCCGGGGCGGGGGACCGACACCCCGGGCGGGTGGTCCGGGGGCGGGAATCGGGAAAATCGTGAATAGCGGCTGCCGCGCTCGGCAGGATGAGGGTATGGGGTATGGGCACAGTGGCAAGGAAAGCGGCAAGGACACCGGCGGCGACAACGCGAGGGGTCAGGACGGGCAGATGTGGCCGATCGTGGTGCGGCAGCCGCAGGATCCGGTCGAGGCGGTCATGGAGGCCGACGCCTACGACGCCTCGCTGAACGTGCGGACGATGCTGGTGCGGGGACCCCTGTTCGGGGTGGCCGCGCAGGACGCCGGGCAGGCACCGCGCTGGCGGGTGGTGATCCCGGTCGCCGCTGGCTTTCCGCAGGAGGCCCGGGACAGCCTCAACTCACGGCTGTGGGACCGGGCGCGGAACGAGGCCAGGAACCAGGAGGAGCGGCGGGCGCTGCTGGCGGCGGTCGACCGGCTGGAGCGCGAACGCGTCGACGAACTCACCGTGCTCGGGACCCGCTACCGGGTGGTGCGGGCCGAGGAGTACGCGGGTGAGGGGCCGGACGGCATAGAGCAGCCCCGGCCGACCGACCCGGAACCCGCCGACCCCGACTGGGAGCGGGCGACCAAGGAGCGGCGGGTCGACGCGGACCTGGTGCTGGACCCGGAGGAGCCCATCACCCCCGTACAGGCGGCGGAGCGGCTGATGCTGCGTGACCTGGAGTACACCGGGAAGCGGTTCCCCCAGCGGGTGCGCGACGAGTCGCGGCGGGCGCTGCGGACCCACCCCGATGTGCTGCTGATGCCGGCGGCGTTCCGGGTCGTGGAGGGGCGGATGCTGGAGAACGGGTCGGCGGGTGGCTGGCAGATGGGCGGCAGCCTGCACACCACCGCGCACGACGCCCGCCGGGCCCTGGACTTCTCCCTGACCTGGTTCGCGCCGCGCCAGCGGGGTCTGATCCCCTGGCAGACGGAGGCACCCATGGCCGACGCCCGTACGGTGTCCGCCGAGGGTGACGAACAGCTGGTCGGGAAGCTGGCCGAGTACGTCAGGGCCGCCGACCGGCTCCGGGCCGAGCGCGCCAACCAGGTCGAGATCGGGGACTGCGTCCACCGGATCTGCCGGGCCCGACGGCTGCTGCGCTGGGGCCCCGACGGTCCCGAGGGCCCGCGTCCGACCGACACCGAGTCCGACCCCCACCCGCCCAGCCGGATCCACCCCCGGATGGACGAGGACGGGGTCATTCACTACGACGAGGAAGGCGACGAGGGCGACGACGACTAGCGGCTGGGCGGTCCGGCGTCGCGCCGCCGCTATGTGATCCCGGTCAGGAGCGGCGCGTACAGGCCGCCGTCCCCCTCGGCGAACGCCGTGAGCAGGGCGGTGGCCGTGGCGCGGTCGTTCTCGTCGGGGTCCGTCGAGGCGAGGTCGTTCTCCAGGACCCAGGTTTCGAGCATGACGGCGTGACCGAGGAGCACGTCCGGGCCGCCCGCCTCGTCCAGCGAGGGCACGGCGATGCGTCGCACCGTGTCCTGGAGGAGGGCGTCCCGGTCTTCCCGGCTGTCCCGGCCGTCCCCGGTGGCCCGACCGTCTCGGTCGGCGGGGTCTTCGGGATCTCCGGGGGCGAAGGCCAGCTTGATCAGCTCGTTGAGGTCGATCGCCAGGGGCGCGACGACCGCGAACTCGAAGTCGAGCAGCGCGACGACCCGGCCCTCGTGCCACAGGGTGTTCGGCGGGCAGAGGTCGCCATGGTCGAGCACCTTGGGCGCCTTGGGCAGGGCGGTCCAGAAACGGTCGAGCACCCGCTCCAGGCCCCGGGCGTGGGCGCGGGTGAGGGCCCCCGCCGTGACCAGCCGGTCCAGGGCGGCCGTCGCCCGCGCCGGGCTCCCGGCGAAGAACGGCGACCGGGGGCGGACGTGCGGGGCGGCGGCGGTCACGTCGACGCGGTGGACGTGCCGGGCCCGTTCCCACATCTGCTCGATCGCGCGGGCGCGGGCCGGGGCGTCCAGCGACGGCCAGACCTCCTCAAGGCTCCGCCCGGGCACCCGCCGGGTCAGCACCCACTCGTGTCCCGCGCGGACCCCCGAGCGGACGACCGGGGGACAGCCGACCTCCGGCGGCAGCAGCCGTACCAGACGCTCCTCCCGGAGCAGACCCGCCGGTCCCGGCTCGCGGGCCACCCGTACCACCAGGTCCTCGCCCAGCCAGGTGGCATTGGTCCAGCCCCGGCCGCGCTCGGCGGCGCGGATGTCCGCCCCGTGCTCCCGGAGCACCGCCTCGGCCACGTGGTGGGGGACGGAGGTGCGGTCGGTGGCGTCTGTCACGGCGGGGACGGTAACAGGGGTGTGCGCGGGCGGACCAGTCATTTCGGGTGGGACGGGGGCGCGCTCTTCGCGGGCGTTCGCAGGGCCGACCGGGGCGGGTGGCCGGTGTGCGGGCGGCGGAGCCGGGTCCGGCTCACGCTCTGTCCGGCACCGGTGAGTTGGCGCGGAGCAGGGCCGCTCCCAGGGGCGTCAGGGTGTGCAGCACGCAGGTGGCGTGGCGTCGGCTGGTGACCAGGCCCGCGGCGCGCAGGGCGGCGGTGTGCTGGCTCGCGGAGGACGCGGAGACCCCGGCGGCGCGGGCCAGTTCGCCCGTGGTGGCCCCGAGGGCGACGGCCCGCAGGACGCCGGCGCGGGTGCGGCCCAGCAGGGCGGTCAGCGGGGCGCCGGAGGCCAGGTCGGCGGGGAGGGCGCAGGGGTACGGCTCATGGGTGAGCGGATAGAGCAGTACGGGGTCGAGGGTGGCGTCACCGAAGGCCACCGGGTTCCCCCAGCAGAAGTAGGACGGGATCAGCAGCAGTCCGCGGCCTTCGAGACGCAGATCGCGGTCCAGGGGGTAGAGCGCGTGCAGGACCGGGCGGCGCCAGTGCAGCGCGGGTCCCAGGTTGTGCAGGATGCCCTCGGCCCCGTGGCTCAGCACCGCGCGGGCGCGCGCGGCCCGTTCGGCGTCGATCCGGGCCTGGATACGGTCGCCGTAAGGGGCGATGACGGTGTCGTGATACGTGCGCAGCGCCCGGACCAGGTCCTTGCGGGTGTCCGGCTCGGCGAGGCGGGGCCCCCAGGCGGGCGCGCCGGTGGAGCGGTCGAGGAGGTTCAGCTCGTGCAGCACCCGGTGGCGCGGGGTGCCCAGGACGGCGTCCAGTCCGGCGTCGAGTCCCTCGACGCCCTCGACGGGGGTGAGGAAGTCGGGGAAGTAGGCGGCGCGCGGCATCAGGGGTAACAGGAACGTGCGCAGGGTGCGGCCGAAATCCGTCGTGTGCAGCCGGGTGCGGGCGGCGCGGTACCAGTCGGCGTGCGCCCAACGTCCGTGGCGGGTCTGGAGGCGGTGCAGGCTCGTACAGATCTCCCACAGCGGATCCGGCGCGGGCGCGAGCCGTGTCCGGTTCAGATCGGTGTCGGTGAAATGGATCCGGAGCATCCCTCTTTCCCTTCTGACCTGGGCTTTTCAGCCCAGACCACATTCCCTGGCTTGCCATGCTTGCGTCAGCCAAGCTCGGGTTCAACCCGGCGCGGGGGGCATCGCACGGAGGTTCGTGCCCTCCGGCGTACGAGGCGTCTCCCGCGTGTCGGGTGCCACCCCCACGGAAGGAATCACCATGGCTCTTCGATCCAGCCTCGTCACTCTCGCCACCCTCGCGACCGCCGGCCTGATGGGCGCCGCCCTGGCCATCGCCCCCGCCGCACAGGCCCAGCAGGCGGCCCCGGACTCCGGGCGGACCCTGGTCGCCGTACCGGCGTCGTCCGAGGCGCTCTCGTACGAGGTGTTCCCGTCCGGCGAGGTGTCGCTCGGCGCGGGGCAGGCCGCCGGGTTCGGCGCCACGCCCGGTGATGTCGGCACCCTGAAGTACTCCGACTGTCCGAGCGGTTACATCTGCTTCTGGTCCGAGCCGGGCGGCGAGGGGTTGCGCTGCTCGTGGAGTGCCGCGCTCAACCCGCGGGCCCGTGAGGCGTGCTCCTGGATGAACAACGGCACGACCACCAAGTCGGTCTACAACCGCACCAGCTACCGCTACCACTACTACCGGGCCTTCAACTACCAGGACCGCATCGGCAGCACCCTCTCCGGCGGTCAGGGCAACCTCGCCGGTACCTACACCATCGGCTCCCTGTGCCGCCACAACGCGAGCGGGTGCCCCAACTAGGACTCCGGGTACGCCGTCCGGACCAGGGCGATCAGTGCGCGGGCCGCCGCCGACGGGCGGCGGTTCGCCGCTGTCACCAGGGAGGTCACGAAGACCGGCTGCGGGTGGACCGGGCGCAGGGTGAGACCCCGGGAGCCGATGGCCAGCGAGCGGCTGAGGAAGGCGAAACCGAAGCCCGCGCGGACCAGTTCCACGACCGTCGGGATGTCGGCGACCTCGACCGCGACCACGCGGCGCAGGCCGGTCTCGCGGAAGATCTGGTCGACGCTGAGCCGGGTGCCCCAGCCGGTGGGGCAGTCGACGAACGGCTCACCGTCGAGTTCGGTGAGGTCGACTCTCTCGCGCTCCGCGAAGGGGTGGTCCTCCGGACAGGCCAGCAGCATGGGCTCGGACACCAGGTGATGGGCCGTCAGCCCCGGCGGGTAGTCGTGCGGCAGGGCCGCGAAGGCCAGATCCAGACGGCCGTCCAGGACCTGCGCGACCAGTTCCACGGAACCGCCCTGGGCCGCGCTCGGCACGATCCGGACCTGCGGGTGTTCCCGGTGGTAGCGGGTCAGCAGCCCGGCCAGGTCGATCATCGACATCGCGTGCATGATGCCGACCCGCACCGAGCCCCGTACCCCGCCCCGCACCGCGGCCACCGCGTCGCGGGCCGCCTCGGCGGCGGAGAGCACCGTGCGCGCCTCGGGCAGCAGGGCGTGTCCGGCGTCGGTCAGGGCCACGTGGTGCGTCGAGCGGTCGAACAGGCTGCTGCCCAGCTCCCGCTCCAGCGCGCGGATCGACACCGACAGCGCCGACTGCCCCAGATGCACCCGCGCCGCCGCCCGCGTGAAGCTCCGCTCCTCGGCGACCGCGACGAAGTGTTCCAGGTGACGCAGTTCCACGGTCCGCTCCCTCGCCGTCCCGGGGCACGGTGGATTGGTCATGCTCGTTGTCAATGACAGTCATCCGAATTCTTCGTTGGACAGCATAACCGCACGGCAGGACCCTGAAGAGGCAGGCCGTGACGACGACGCGCGGCGACGACTCTCCCAAGCGAGACCCACGAGACAGGGGCATCCCTCATGTCTTCAGCCATGTCTTCGGCCATGTCTTCCGTCATCACCGCCGGGGGCGCGCGGGTCACGGCCGGTCCCACCCGCCCGGCAGCCCCCGAGCACCGGCTCCATCCGCCGCACCGGCCGCACTTCCGCGCCTATTCGTTCGGCTTCTGGGCCGTCACCTTGGCATTCCTGGTGAACATGGGCTTCTCGGCGGTCCCCACCCCGCTGTACGTGCTCTACCAGCAGCGCGACCACTTCTCCACCATCATGATCACGGTCATCTACGCGGTGTACGCGGTCGGCGTGATCGCCAGTCTCTTCCTCGCCGGTCATCTCTCCGACTGGATCGGCCGCAAGCGGGTCCTGGTGCCCGCGCTGCTGCTCAATGTGACCAGCGCCCTGATCTTCCTGCTCGCGCCCGGCCTCGTCGGGCTGCTGATCGCCCGGGTGGTGTGCGGACTGGCCATCGGCCTGACCACCGCCACGGCCACCGCCTATCTCGGCGAACTGCACCTGCGCCGGTTCGGCGGCGAGGTCTCCCCGCGGCGCGCCCAGGTCGTCGCCACCGCCGCCAACCTCGGCGGCATCGGCGTCGGCCCGCTGGTCGCCGGGTTCCTCGCCGAGTACCTGCCCGGCCCGCTGCGGCTGCCCTACATCGTGTTCGCCGCCGTCCTGCTGGTGCTGGCCGTGCTGGTGGCGCTGTCGCCCGAGACGGCCACCCGGCCGGACCCGATGCCCCGCTACCGGCCGCAGCGCGTCGCCGTCCCGCGCCCGGCCCGCCGGCTGTTCTTCGCCGCCACCGCGACCGGGCTGGCCGCCCTCTCCGTGTTCGGCGTCTTCACCTCGCTGGCCCCCAGCTTCCTGGTCGACACCCTGCACCAGGACTCGCACGCCGTGGCCGGGCTGGTCGCCTTCGCGGCCTTCGCGGCGGGCGCCGGTGCCCAGGTCGCGCTCAGCCGCGCCGACCTGGTCCGCACCCTGCGCGTCGCCCCGTATCTGCTGGTCCCCGGCCTCGCCCTGCTCACGGCGGGCATGTGGCTGCCCAGCCTGGCGCTGTTCGTGGTCGGCGGTGTGCTCACCGGCGCGGGCGGCGGGCTCGCCTTCCGGGGCGCGCTGACGGCCGCCGGATCGGCCGCCCCGCCCGAGTCCCGGGCCGAGGTCCTCTCCGGGTTCTTCCTGGGCGCCTACATCGGTCTCTCGGTGCCCGTGGTGGGCCTGGGCGTGGCCGGGCTGTTCGTCTCGTCCCGGGTGGTGATGCTGGCGTTCGTGGTGCTGGTGGCCGCCGCGATCGTGCTGTGCGGCCGGGCGGTCCTGGCCCATCGGCGGGACGGGGAGGCGGTCGGGGGTGACGGTGACCCGGGTCGGCGGGGCGGCGATACGGCTCACCGCGACGCCGATGCCGATGCCCGAGCCGATGCCGATGCCGATGCCGATGCCGACACGGCGGTGCGGTCCGGATAGCCGGGACGCCGGGACGGCGGGATATCCGGGCCGGTGGTCTGGGTGGACCGGCGGCAGGGTACATATCGGGATATACACCCCGACCCCCGGCCGGTCCCCCCGGTCCCCCCCCGGGTCTCAGTCGGTCCCAGCCGGTCCCGCCCGGCCCGAGGGGCCGATTGCCGCACCGAGTTCGGCGCGACACCGGGGCCTAGCATGGAAAGTATGGACGGTATGGACCATATCGGCGATATAGGCGGTATGGGCGGTGATGCCGCCCTGCGGACCGACCGGCGCGTGGCCCTGCTGGACGCGCGCCGGGACGCCTGTCTGGCCGCCGCCCTGCGGGGCATCCACGCCCGGCTGCACCCCGGTACCAGCACCGTCTACCTGGTGACCGGCGGTCCCGCCGACGCCACCGAGGGTGACTCGGACGCCCCCGCGATGCTGCTGCCCGTCATGGCCGTCGACACCCCCCTCGGCTTCACCCTCACCCCCGGCATGCCGACCGACGACAAGCGGTTCTCCTCGGCCCTCGCCCACCGCACCGGCAAGCCCGTGATCTGGGACAACGAACGCGTCCGCAGGCTCGTCCGGAGCGAACCCGCGATGATCCAGTACGTGCCGTACGCGATGGTCGTGGTCTCCGTGCCCATCCGCACCCAGCGGCACCGCTTCGGCATCCTGACCCTGCGCTGGGCCCCGCCCCGCGAACCGAGCGCCGAGACCGTCGAGTTCCTCACCGACGCCGCCGACCGGCTCGCCCTCGAACTGGAGGCGCTGGCCGGACAGGGCGCACGGCTGGAGCCGCCCCCCGCACCCGTGTTCATCCCGGAGAGACCCGAGAGCCCCGAGCACTCCGGCACGGAGTGGGGCCCCGCCTCCAGCACCGGCTTTCTGTACCGCTTCCAGCGGCTGGCCACCGGCCTCACCGCCGCAGGCGGTGTCCGGGACGTCGTCGCCACCAGCCTGTCCGAGGTGGTCCGGCCCTTCGGCGGCCGGGCGATGGCCCTGTGCCTGACCGAGCGGGGCCGGCTACGGGTGGTGGGGACCGCCGGATTCGCCCGCCCGGAGCTGCGCGGCCTCGACGGACTGGTGCTCACCGGGCACTGCCCGGAGGCGGACACCACCGTCGGCCTGCGTCTGCTGTCCTTCCCGTCGGCCACCGCGCTGCACCGCGCCTACCCCGGACTGGACCGCTACGACGACGACTCCAGCGCCTGGCTCTTCCTGCCGCTGATCGCCGACGGACACGCGGTCGGCTGCTGTGTCATGGCCGCCGAACGGTCCTGCACCCTGCACGACGCCGACCTCTCCGTCCTCATGATCATGCTGGGCCAGGTCGGCCAGGCACTCCAGCGGGCGCGGGCCTACGAGCGCGAACACCTGATCGCCCGCAGCATGCAGCACGGACTGCTGCCCCGCACCCTGCCCCACCTCCCGGAGATCGTCTCCACCGCCCGTTATCTGCCCGCCGACGCGGGCGCCCAGCTCGGCGGCGACTGGTACGACATGATCCGGCTGCCCGTCGGCAGCGGCGTCGGCAGCGGTGTCGGGCTCGTCATCGGGGACGTCGAGGGTCACAGCCTGGAGGCCGGCGGCACCATGGGTCAGCTCCGCAGCGCGGTCCGCGCCTACGCCACCGAGGGCCACGACCCCGCCGGGGTGCTCAACCGCAGCAACCGGCTGCTGGCCGCGCTCGACACCAACCACTTCGCCACCTGCTGCTGCCTCTGGCTCGACCTCGACACCGGTACGGCGACCATCGCCTGCGCCGGCCATCCCGTCCCGGTGATCAGCGGCCCGCAGGGCGAGGGTGTCGCCCTCGATGTCCCGGTCGGCCCGCCGCTCGGCGTCGACGCCGAATCCGTCTACCGTCAGACGGAGTTCGCGCTGAAGCCCGGCTCCGTCGCCGCCCTCTACACCGACGGCCTGCTCGACCTCGGTCACCGGGACGTCGACACCGGTGTGGCCCTGCTGCACAGCACCCTCGCCGACGGCCGTGACGAGGACCTGGAGATCCTCGCCGACCGGCTGGTGGGGGCCGCCGGCTCGGCCGCCCTGCGCGTCGACGACCTCGCGCTGCTGCTGGTGCGCTACGACGGACACAGCGAGGGCCCGTACGGGCATGTCGCCCAGGTCTTCGTGCAGCGCCGGGATCTGCGGCACGTGGGCAGGCTGCGGCACTATCTGCACGAACTGCTGCCCGGCTGGGGGCTCGCCGGGCTCCAGGACGAGCTGGAACTGCTGCTCACCGAGGTGGTCACCAACGCGCTGGTGCACGCCGACAGCGATGTCGACGTACGGCTGCGGGAGTACCCCGACCATCTGCGGGTCGAGGTCCGCGACAGCGACCCCCGGCCGCCGCTGCTGGTCACCGACCTCGGGCCCGGGGAGACCGGGGACGCCGAGGCCGAGTCCGGCCGGGGCATGCTCATCGTCGACGCGCTGGCGTCGGCGTGGGGCAGCTCACCGGCCGGCCGGGGCAAGACGACCTGGTTCGAACTGGGCGTGCCGCGGCGCGGCTGACGTCACGGCTCGGACCACGGACGGGCTCGCACCATGGACGGGCTCGGACCACGGACGGGCTCGCACCATGGACGGCTCGCACGACGGACCGGAGTACGGCTCACGCCGTGGGCGGGGCCCACAGGGTGCCGGTCAGCAGGCGGTCGCGGGAGGTGCGCAACCGCTCCTGGAGGGCGCCGAGATCGTGGTCGAGGAGCTTGCCCGCCCGTTTGACCGGGCGGCCCGCCACATAGACGGAATGGACGTTCTCGCTGTCGGACAGGGTGACCGCGGCGGGGAGGTGGTTGACCAGCCCGAGGCTCGGGGTGTCCACGGTCAGCAGCAGGATGTCCGCCCGCTTGCCCGGGGTGAGCGAGCCGATCCGGTCCGCCATGCCGAGCGTGCGGGCGCCCTCCAGGGTGGCCATCCGCACCACGTCCCGGGTGGTCAGGGCCAGTTCGCCGGGCCACTCGCCCCGGCTGAGGGCCTGATGGTTCTGCCAGCCCCGCTCCGCCTCCAGCGTGCCGCGCATCTCGGCGAAGAGACTCCCGCCGACGCCGCTGACCACATCGACGCTCAGACTGGGCCGGATGCCGGCCGCGATCAGCCGCCCGGTCGCCGGATAGCCGTGCCCCATCTGCATCTCGACCCGGGGCGAGATCGACACATGGCCGCCCGAGTCCGCGATGAAGCGCAGTTCGTCGTCCGTGCAGGTGTTGCAGTGGACGTACACGATGTCCGGGCCCAGCAGCCCCTCCTTCGCCATCCCCGTGACGGCCCGTTTCTGGCCCAGCGGCCCCGCGCCGACGTGCAGCGACGTCGGGATGCCCAGCTCCCTGGCCAGCCGCACGTCCCGGGCGGTCTCCGCCAGGGAGGAGAACTCGGGGCCCAGGCTGGCCAGCGCCAGGGTGACCAGCTGCTCCGAGGTGCCGGGCGAGCCGGGGGAGCCGGCGGCGTCCTGGGCGGCGAAGTACGTCGTCGCCACGCGGGCCAGATCGGCCGCGTACCAGTCGGCGGCCGGTGACCCCGGGGCCCCGTACGCGAACACCGCCCGCATGCCCGAGTCGTTGAGCGCGGCGACGGCCGCGTCCGCGTGCTCCGGCGTGTTCATGATGTGCGACCAGTCCAGGACCGTGGTCACCCCGCCGTTGAGGCACTCCAGCGCGCCCATCAGATCGGCGATGTAGACGTCCTCGGCGGTGAAGCGCGGGCCGAGGGTGCCCAGCATGCGTTCCGCGTACTGGCCCAGCGTCCAGTCGGCGGCGATCTGCCGTACCGCCGACTGCCACAGATGGCGGTGGGTGTCCACCAGGCCCGGCAGCACGATCATGCCGGTGGCGTCCACCACCTCCGCGCCGGTCGCCGGGATGTCCGGGCCGACGGCCACGATCAGGCCGTCCCGCACCAGGACGTCCCCGCGCGGCAGATCGCCCAGCTCCGGGTCGACGGTCAGGACTGTGCCGCCGCTGATCAGCAACTCATGACTTATCGCGGTCATCGCGGGACACCCGCTTTCGGATCGGCGCACGCGTGGACGGTCCGTCCGCCGACCACGGTCAACTGCGCGGTGAGGGAGGGGACATCGGCGGCCGGTACGGTGAAGTAGTCCCGGTCGAGCACGGCGAAGTCGGCCAGCGCGCCCGGGTACAGATGCCCGCGCTCGCTCTCCTCGTACGAGAACCAGGCGCTGCCCCGGGTGTAGAGGTGCAGCGCCCGTTCGCGCGAGAGCCGGTGGCGCGGGGCGCGCTCCACGGCACCGTCCAGGGAGCGGCCCTCGACCAGCCACCACAGCGCCAGCCAGGGGCTGTAGGAGGAGGCGCGGGTGGCGTCCGTACCGGCGCCGAGCGGCACGCCCGCCGCCAGCAGATCGCCGAGCGGTGGCACCGACGCCATGCTGCCGGGGCCCCACGCGCGCTCCGAGGAGCCGCCCTTGAACACCTGGTGGTCGTCCACGATCACCCCCGCGCCCAGCGCCTTCAGCCGGCGGATGTTGCCGGGGCTGATGGTGTCGGCGTGCGCGAGCGAGAAGCGCAGGGCGTCGATCGGGGTCTCGCGGTGGACCGTCTCCCAGGCGTCCAGGATGCGGCCGATGGTGGCGTCCAGCACCGCGTGGATGTGCATGGGCCAGCCGCGCCGGGCGACCCGGCGGGTGATGGCGAGCAGCTCGTCGTACGCGCTGTCGTCGAGGTGGAAGGGGGTGAGGCCCTCGAAGTCGTGGCAGCCGTAGTGGATGATCTCGCCCGCCCCGAGGGTGCGCAGAAAGCCGTCGCCGAAGCCGCTGCGGGCGTGCCGCAGCCAGCCGTCGAGCTGGTCCAGCTCCTGCCCGGCGTCCACGGCGGACGCGAACAGCCGCATCCGGACGGTCAGTTCACCGGACCGCCACAGATCGAACAGGGCGTCGTAGCGCTCGGGGGACATGCCGAAGCCGCCCGCGTCGACCACGCCGGTCAGGCCCGCCGCGTTGAGGTCGGCGAGCATGGTCCGGGTGGACGCGCGCTGCTCGGCCCGGCTCGGCTCGGGGATCGCCGCCATGCAGCGGGTGAACGCGCCGAGCCCCCGGATCACCCCGGTGGCCCGGCCGGTCGCCGGGTCCCGCTCGACCGTGCCGCCGTGCAGCCCGGTCCAGTCCTCCAGGCCGACGAGGTCCGCGGCCCGGCTGTTGAGCACCGCCACGTCGTACAGGGCCTGCACATACACCGGCCGATCCGGCGCGACCGCGTCCAGCTCGGCCCGGGTCGGCGGCCGGTTCTCCTCGAACTGGCAGGGGTGCCAGCCGCCGATCGCGAGCACCCAGCCGTCCGGCGGGGTCTTCAGGGCCCGCTCGCGGATGCTGTCCAGGGCGTGGCTGAGCCGTGGCATGCCCTGCCAGTGCAGCTCGCCGGACCAGGTGGCCCCGGCGCGCACCGCGTGCATGTGGCCGTCGATCAGCCCCGGGATCACCCGCCGCCCGCCCAGCTCGACGACCTCGGTGTCCGGCCCGGCCCGGCCCAGCAGCGTCGCGGTGTCCCCGAGGGCGGTGATCCGGCCCCGGGTCACGGCGAGGGCTTCGTACTCAGGGAAGGGGCGGGAGCCGGTGGGGCCGGTGGGGCTGATGGGGTCTGCGGGTTCGATGGGATCCGTGGGATCGATGGGGCTGGTCGGCAGTCCGGGCCAGATCCGGCCGTTGACGTAGACCGCGTCCGGTGCCGTGGCGGCGGAGTGGGAGTGCTCCATTCCGAGGTTCCTTTCCGTCCGGGACGTCGCTGTCCGGAGGGGTACTGGCGGGCCTGGCGGGCGGCCCGGTCACACGAGAGGAGCGAGGTCCGCTCACCACGACAGGGCGAGGTACTTGGACTCGGTGTACTCCAGCAGCCCCTCGTGCCCGCCCTCGCGGCCGATCCCGCTCTGCTTGGTGCCGCCGAAGGGGGCAGCCGGGTCGGAGACCACCCCGCGGTTGAGCCCGACCATGCCGGAGTCGAGCCGCTCGCCGACCCGCAGGCCACGGGCGAGGTCGCCGGTGTAGACGTAGGAGACGAGCCCGTACTCGGTGGCGTTGGCCAGCGTGACGGCCTCGTCCTCGGTGGTGAAGGACACCACGGGGGCCACCGGCCCGAAGATCTCCTCCGCCAGCACCGGGGCGCCCGGCGGTACGTCCTTGAGGACGGTCGGCGGGTAGTAGTACCCGGTGCCCGCGACGGGCTCGCCGCCGGTCACCACCGACGCGCCGGCCCGTACGGTCTCGTCCACCAGCTCCGCCACCTTGTCCCGGCTCTCCGCGTTGACCAGCGGGCCGAGCTGCACACCGCTGTCCAGGCCGGGGCCGACCGTCAGCGCGGCCATCGCGTCGGCGAGCCGCCGGGTGAACTCCTCGGCGACGGACGCTTCGACGTAGAAGCGGTTGGCGGCCGTGCACGCCTCGCCGCCGTTGCGCATCTTGGCGACCATCGCGCCTGCCACGGCCGCGTCGAGATCGGCGTCCGCGAAGACCAGGAAGGGCGCGTTGCCGCCCAGTTCCATCGAGCAGTTGACGACCGTGCGCGCGGCGGCGGCCAGCAGGGTCCGGCCGACCTCGGTGGAGCCGGTGAACGACAGCTTGCGCACCCGGGGGTCGTCCAGCATCGCGCCGACCACCGCGCCCGAACGCCGGGAGGGCAGTACGTTGACCACCCCGGCGGGCACCCCCACTTCCTCGAAGAGGGCGGCGACGGCGAGCGCGGTCAGCGGGGTGTCACTGGCCGGCTTGAGGATCACCGTGCAGCCGGCCGCGAGCGCCGGGCCGATCTTCCGGGTGGCCATCGCGGCCGGGAAGTTCCACGGTGTGACCAGCACCGACACCCCGACCGGCTGGCGCAGTACGAGGATCTTGTTGCCGCCGGAGGGCGCGGTCTGGACGCTGCCGAGGGTGCGTACGGCCTCCTCCGCGTACCAGCGGAAGAACTCGGCGGCGTACGCCACCTCCGCGCGGGCGTCGGTCAGTGTCTTGCCGTTCTCCAGCACGATCAGCTCGGCGAACTCCTCGGCCCGCGCGGTCATCAGGTCGAAGGCCCGGCGCAGCAGCTCGGCCCGCTCCCGGGGCGCGGTCGCCGCCCAGCCGGGCAGCGCGGCATCGGCCGCGGCGACGGCGTCCAGCGCGTCCTCGGGGGTCGCGGCGGCGACATCGGCGAGTCTGTCGCCGGTCGCCGGGTCATGGACGTCGAATCGGGCGCCGTCGCCGGAGGGCCGCCACCGGCCGCCGATGAACAGGTCGGTGGGGACTTTCTCGATCCGGAGCCGGGCGGCGGAGCCCGGGTGGTGTGCGCTCACTGCTGTATCGCCTTCCGCGCGGTCGAAGTGGGTGACTCTCGGGTGGCCGGCCTCCGGGGAGGGTCGAGACCGGCCACCGGCTCGAAGGGGGCGCTTTCGCCGGGTACGCGGTTCAGTACGCGTTGGCGACGAACAGTTCCTGCGCCGGGAACTTGGTGAGGATGCGCGGACCGTCGGCCGTGACGACGACCTCCTCCTCGATCCGCGCGGCGGAGAAGCCGTCCGAGGCCGGGCAGTAGGTCTCCAGCGCGAAGACCATGCCCTCCTCGATCTCCACCGGATGCTCCATGCTGTTGAGCCGGCTGATCACGGGCCGTTCGTGCAGCCCGAGGCCCAGTCCGTGCCCGAACTGGAGCCCGAAGGCGGCCATCTCGTTCGGGAAGCCGAACTCGGTCGCGGCCGGCCACACCCGGGCCACGTCGTCCGTGCCGATCCCCGGCCGTACGACGGCGATCGCCGCGTCCATCCACTCGCGGGCCCTGGTGTAGGCGTCCCGCTGGGAGGCGGTGGAGCTGCCCACCGCGAAGGTGCGGTAGTAGCAGGTCCGGTAGCCGTTGTACGACTGGATGATGTCGAAGAACGCCTGGTCGCCGGGGCGGATCAGCCGGTCGGAGAAATTGTGCGGATGCGGGTTGCAGCGCTCGCCGGAGACCGCGTTGATGGCCTCGACCTGGTCCGAGCCCATCTCGTACAGCCGCTTGCTGGCCAGCGCGACGATCTCGTTCTCCCGGATGCCGGGCTTGAGCACGTCCACGATGTCCTGGTAGACGCCGTCGACCATGGCCGCCGCCATCGACAGCAGGGCGATCTCGTCGGAGGACTTGATGGCCCGCGCGTCCAGCATCAGCTGCTGCGCGTCGACGACCCGCAGGCCCTGGCGCTGCATCTCGAACAGGAACGGCGGCTCCACGATGTCCACACCGACCGGCAGGTCCGCCACTCCGGCGTCCTGGAGCATGCCCTTGATCTCGCGTACGGCCGACTCCATCAGCCCGGCGTCCGGGGCGATGGCGCCGCGCAGGCCGAGCATCCCGGCGCGGGAGTTCTCCGGCTTCAGCCAGGGGGCGTACAGCTGGTGGTGGCGGGCGGCGGAGCCGAAGTCCCACAGCACCGGGTCGCCGCCGTCGCGGGTCAGCAGCGCGTAGCGGGTCATCTTGTCGCCGAGGGCACCGCCGATCCAGGTCTGGGTGGAGTAGCGGATGTTGTAGAAGTCGAAGAGCAGGAAGGCACCGCACTCACTGGCGTCCAGCGCGGCGCGGGTACGGGCCAGCCGGTAGGCGCGCAGCCGGTCGTAGTCGACGCGTGTCTCGTAGTCGACCGCGCTGTGACCGGGGGCGGGGATGGGGCGGGCGGGGGTGTTCACGGTGCCGTTCGCGGAGGTGTTCACGGGGGTGTTCGTGGGAGCGTTCGCGCGGGTCGTCATCGGGTCTCCTCCGTCAGGCCGTCGTCCACCGCCGTGCCCTCCGGCTCCAGGGTGACGCCGGAGCGGCGGGCCTGCTCCAGGATCAGGGTGGCGAAGTCGTCGGCGGTGTGCCCGGCGCCCACCGCCGACTGCACCAGCTGGGCGGTGGCGGAGGCGACCGGCATCGGGACCTCCAGCTCGCGGGCGGCGGCGAGTCCGAGGTCGAAGTCCTTGCGCAGCAGCACGTTGGTGAAGGTGGGGGTGAAGTCCAGGTTGACCAGCGCGGGCGACTTGTACCGGGTGAAGACCGAGCCCATCACCGAGTCGTTGAGGAACTCCAGGAAGGCCGCGCGCCGCACCCCGCCCTTCTCGGCGAGCAGCGTGATCTCCGCGAGCGACTGGGTGACCACGCCCAGGAACACGTTGTGCGCGATCTTCACCAGGCGGGCCACCTCGTCGTCCCCGACGTAGGTGACACCCCGGCCGAGCAGGTTCAGCAGCGGCTCCACGGCCTCGTAGACCTCACGGGGTCCGGAGACGGCGACGGTGAGCATCCCGGCGGCGATCACCTTGGGGTTGCCGCTGACCGGGGCGGCCAGGAAGTCGGTGCCGCGCTTGGTGGCCTCGTCGCGTACGAGAGCGGACGCCTCGGTGGAGACGGTCGAGCTGTCGATCAGCACCTTGGGCGCGGAGCCCGCGGTGAGCACCCCGCCGGGGCCGGTGGTGACGGACTGGAGGTCGGCGGAGGCGGAGACCATCACGAAGACCACGTCCCGGTCGGCGAGCTGGTCGGGCCGGTCCACGATCGTGGCGCCCTTCTCGGCGAGCGGCTCGGCCTTGGCCCGGGTCCGGTTGTACACGGCCACGTCATGGCCGGCGTCCAGCAGCCGGGCGGCCAGCTGGTAGCCCATCCGGCCGGCTCCGATCCAGCCGATGCGGGGGCGGTCGGTGGCGACGTACGTCATGGTCTTTCCTCACTTCGGGAGAACTCGGGACTCCGGGAGAACCCGGGGAGATCTTCGAGAACGGCTCGGGGCGGCCGGGGATGCGATGTCCGCGTTCGATCGCGGTGCGGTGGTGTGCGAGAAGTGCCTGCCGGGTCCCCGGGGCGGCCTGGTCCCGGGGCGGCCTGGCCCCGGCGCTACGGGCTTGTCATCCACCCGGCTCTGCAATCGATTGCAGTCATCGTTGTCCCGTTTCCGTGAAGCTGTCAAGAGGATGAGATGCAATCGATTGTTACGAGTACCCGATTGTCCCTACACTGCCGGGGTGAACAAACGCCCGACCATCGCCGACGTGGCCGCCCTCGCGGGGGTGCACAAGGCCACCGCGTCCCGTGCCCTCGGCCCCAGCACCAGCGCTCTGGTGAACGCGGCGACGGCCCGGCGGGTGCGCCAGGCCGCCGAGCAGCTCGGGTTCACCCCCAACTCGGCCGCCCGGAGTCTGCGCACCAACCGTTCCTTCACCGTCGGCGTGCTGCTCCCCGACCTCACCAACCCGCTGTTCCCGCCCATCGTGCGCGGGATAGAGGAGGCGCTGGGCCCGCGCGGCTACACCGCGCTGCTCGCCAACACGGACAACGACGAGGCCAAGGAGCGCGCCGGTTTCGACGCGCTGCGCGGGCGTCAGGTGGACGGATTCATCGTCGCCACCGCCCGGCGCGAACACGCCCTGCTGGACCGGGCGCGGGCGGCGGGCGTCCCGATCGTGCTGGTCAACCGGCGGACCGACGATCGGCTGCTGCCGTGGGTCGCGGGCGACGACGCCACCGGCATGACCCTCGCCGTCGAGCATCTGGCCGGCCTCGGGCACCGGGCCATCGGCCATGTGGCGGGGCCGTCGTCCATGTCCACGGGGGTGATCCGCGCCCAGGCGTTCCGCGCGGCGGCCGAGGCCGCCGGGATCGGCCCGGGGGCGGCGCCGGTGGTGGAGAGCGAGGCGTACACGGTGGCGGCGGGGGAGCGCGCCACCCGGGACCTGCTCGACCGGTACCCCGCCACCACCGCGATCTGCGCGGGCAACGACCTCATCGCCCTCGGCGCCCTGCGCGCGGCCCGCGCCCGGGGGCTGCGCTGCCCGGCGGATCTCTCCCTGGTCGGCTTCAACGACATGCAGTTCGCGGACGAGTTCCAGCCACCGCTGACCACCGTGCACGTGCCCCACCTCGACCTGGGCGCGGAGGCCGCCCGGCTGCTGCTGGAACAGCTCGACAGCAACGAGGAGCAGGGCACGCCCACGCCTTTGGCGAAGACGGTCCTGCTCCCGGTACGGCTGGTGGTACGGGCGTCGACGGCGGCGCCGCGCGGCGGGGGCTGAGGGCGCCGGTCAGGTGTGCGTGCGGGCGGCGGGGCGCGGCGGTGCTCATGGGCGTTGCTCGGCCGGGCGGAGTCGACGGTGCTGCCTGCGGGGCGGTGCTCGTGGGCGTCGCCGGGCCGCGTGGCCGGGGATGGTGGCTGTGATGGTGTCGGCGCGCGGTGGTGGTTGTGATGGTGTCGGCGTGCGGTGGTGGTTGTGGGTGCTGCTCGGGTGTACGGGCCGGCGGCGCCGTGCGGCGATACTCACGGGCGTTGCTTGGCCGTGTGGCTGAGGGAGTGGCTGTGGTGGTGGTCGAGGGTGCTGCTCCGGTGTACGCGACCGGCGCCGACGGTACGGCCGCGCGGCCGGTGCCCATAGGCGTCGCGCGGCCCCCCGACGGGCCGCGGGGGCCCCCCCCGTTGGCGGTGGGGGCCCCCCCCCCCCCCCCCCCC
>NZ_JBHYUG010000075.1:0-16322 GCF_042749375.1 Streptomyces sp. NPDC059477
TCTCAAGGAACGGACGCTTCCTTTGTACTCACCCTCTCGGGCTTTCCTCCGGGCTTCCCTTCGGTGTCTCCGACTCTATCAGATCCTTTTCTCGACCTGACCCCCAGTCAGCGGGGTTTGTCTTCCCGGCCCTGCGGCCGTTCCGACGTTTCAAACCTTAGCGGATTCTCTCGGCGATTCCCAATCGGGCCGCCGAGTCCTCAATCGAATTGAATTCGGGCATGCCGAAATCAACCCGGCCGGGAGGTCGCGCTGATGGTTTGGTTTGCCGCTCTCGCGGCGGGAGGTGCTGTCGAAGAACCGTTACGGCTCTGCGGCAACCCGGAGAACATTACGGATCTGGCAGGGGGCTGTCAAGCGTCTCCTGTCAAGATCTTTTATCCGGGGCATCAGTCCAGGTCGCTGAGGCGCCCGCCGGCGTCCGGCTGGGCGTGTTCCACGCGGCGCAGTAGCCGCGTGAGGACATCGCCGAGGGCGGTTCGCTCGGTGTGGGTGAGGTCCTGGAGGAGCTCCTCCTCGAAGACCGAGGCGAGCCGCATGACCGCCAGCCACTTCCCACGGCCCTCGGGTGTCAGCTCGACGATGACGCGGACCCGGTTGGACTCGTCGCGTTCGCGGGTGACCAGGCCCTCGGTGACCATGCGGTCGATCCGGTGGGTCATCGCGGCCGGGGTGAGGCCGAGGCGCTTGGCGAGATCGCTCGGGCCCAGTTGGTAGGGGGCGCCGGAGAGGACCAGGGCCTTGAGGACCTCCCAGTCGGTGTTGCTGATGCCGAGGGCGGCGGTCTGGCGGCCGTACGCGACGTTCATCCGGCGGTTCAGCCGGGACAGCGCCGAGACGATCTTCTCGACCTGGGGGTCGAGGTCCTGGAACTCGCGCTGGTAGGCGGCGATCTGCTCGTCGAGGGTCGGTTCGTGGTCGCCGGGGGTGTCGTCGCGGGTGTCGCCCATGGCCGAAGTATCGCATGGCACGGCTTGGCCTTGAAGTCCTTCGACGTGTATCTTTTAGCTTTGAAATTTATCTTCGAAGTCTTTGGTTCTCAGTACCGAGGATCTTCAACTACCACTCATCGACTTCCTGAGAGAGGTGAACGTGACCAGGGTGATGGGCGCGGCGATGCGCCGGATCCACGTGGGGAACGCGCTCAGCGCGTTCGGGCTCGGCTTCACCGTCCCCTATCTGTATGTCTATGTGGCGCAGGTGCGGGGGCTCGGTGCCGCGACGGCGGGCATGGTGCTCGCCGTCTTCGCCGTGGCCGCACTCGTCGTACTGCCGTTCGCCGGGCGGGCCATCGTCCGGCGGGGGCCGCTGCCGGTGCTGCTCGTGGCTCTGGTCACGGCGTCGGTGGGGGCGCTGAGTCTGGGGCTCGCCGCGAGCGCGGTCACCGTGCTGCTGTCGGCCGCCGCGCTCGGGGCGGGGCAGGCCGTGATGCAGCCGGCGCTGGCCACGATGATCGTGGATGTGTCGTCGGCGGAGACACGGTCGCGGGCGTTCGCGACGCAGTTCTTCCTCCAGAATCTGGGGCTGGGCGTCGGTGGGCTCATCGGCGGGCATCTGGTCGATGCCACGCGCGTGTCGTCGTTCACGCTGCTGTTCTCGATCGAGGCGGCGATGTTCCTGGTGCTGGTCGCGGTGCTGGGGACCGTGCGGATGCCGCGGGCGGTGCGGGTGCCGGCGGCGGTGTCGGCCGGGAGCGGCTGGAAGCAGTTGCTCGGGAACCGGGCGATGGTGCAGCTGTCCGTCCTGGGCTTCGTGCTGTTCTTCGCGTGCTACGGGCAGTTCGAGTCGGGGCTGGCCGCGTACGGGGTCGAGGCGGCCGGGATCTCCACGTCCGCGCTGGGGACCGCGCTCGCCGCCAACACGGCGGTGATCGTCGTCGCGCAGTTCGTGGTGCTGCGGTTCGTGGAGCGGCGGCGGCGGTCGCGGGTGATCGCGGCGGTCGGGCTGATCTGGGCCGTGGCCTGGATCGCGGCGGCGTACGCGGGGCTGGGCAGCGGGAGCCAGGCGATGGCGACCGCGGCGTTCGTCTCGACGTACGCGCTGTTCGGGCTCGGTGAGGCGATGCTGTCGCCGACGGTCGCCCCGCTGGTGGCCGATCTGGCGCCGGAGGGGCTGGCCGGGCAGTACAACTCCGCTTTTGCGCTGGTCAAGCAGCTCGCGCTGGCGCTGGGACCGGCGATCGGTGGGCCCATGGGTGCCTCGCTGCACGGGCCGTACGTCGTGACGTTCCTGGTGTTCTCGCTGGGGATCAGTGTGCTGGCGCTGCGCATGGGGCGGAGCCTCACGCCGGTGCAGGACCAGCCGTGGCTGGCCCGCAGCCAGGTCGTAAGGCGGGTCGCGGCTGTGGAGCCGGTCCCGGCGAAGGTGTAGTACCGGGCCGGGATACGCCCCTTTGGGGGCGCGGGGCTGTGCTTGATATGCGGCTCCGCCGCGTGGGCGCGACCAGCCCCCACTCACCCGCACCCGGCGACGAGAGAGGAACCCACCCCCACCTACCCCGCGTTGCCCAGCGGCAGAGCGAACTCGCACCACACCGCCTTGCCGCCGCCCGGCGTCTTCCGGCTGCCCCAGTTCGTGGCGATCGTCGCGACGATGGCGATGCCGCGGCCGGACTCGTCGCCGGGTTCCGCGCGGCGGCGGCGTGGGAGGTGGTCGTCGCCGTCGGTGACCTCGACGATCAGGCGGCGGTCGGTGCGGCGGAGCCGCAGGCGCATGGGTGGGGTGCCGTGTTGCAGGGAGTTCGCGACCAGTTCGCTGGCCGCCAGGACGCCCGCGTCGTGCAGGTCGGCCGGGAAGCGCCAGCTGCTCAGGACGCCGGAGGCGAAGGCTCTGGCGCGCGGGGCGGCCTCGACGCCGCCGAGCAGTTCCAGCGCGGCGTTGCGGAAGAGTTCGCCGTCGGGGCCGGTGCGGGCGGGGTGCTGGAGGACCAGGACGGCCACGTCATCGTCGTGGTCTGCGGTGACGCCCGCCGAGCGGACCAGGCGGTCGCAGATGACCTGCGGGGTGCCGGTGGCGCCGGCCAGGGCGCGCTCCAGCGACGCGATGCCCTCGTCCAGGTCGGCGTCCCGGCGTTCGACCAGGCCGTCGGTGTAGAGGACGGCGGTCGAGCCGGGGCCGAGGGGGATGGTCCCGGACGCGTACATCCAGCCGCCGGTGCCCAGGGGCGGGCCGGTGGGTTCGTCGGTGCGCAGGACCGCGCCGGACTCGTCCCTGACCAGGATCGGCAGATGGCCCGCCGAGGCGTACACCAGTCGGCCCTCGTTGGGGTCGTGGATGGCGTAGACGCAGGTGGCGATCTGGTTGGCGTCGATCTCCGTCGCCAGGCCGTCCAGGAGTTGCAGGACTTCGTGGGGTGGGAGGTCCAGGCGGGCGTACGCCCTGACCGCCGTACGCAATTGGCCCATGATCGCTGCCGCGCGGACGCCTCGGCCCATGACGTCGCCGATGACGAGGGCGGTGCGTCCGCCGCCGAGGGTGATGACGTCGTACCAGTCGCCGCCGACCGCGGCCTCGGTGCCGCCGGGGTGGTAGGTGGCGGCGATGCGCAGGTCGTCGGGTTGTTCGAGTTCCTGGGGGAGGAGGGAGCGCTGGAGGGTGACGGCGGTCTCGCGCTGGGTGCGTTCGCTGGCGCGCAGGCGTTCGGCGGCCTCGGCGTGGTCGGTGACGTCGGTGGCGAAGACCAGAACGCCCTCGTCACCGCCCTCGCCGTGCCGTACCGGAGTGCAGCAGAAGGTGTAGCTGCGGCCGTCGGAGGCCTTGCGGGACTTGACCGTACGGGGCTTTTTGCTGCGCAGGACCTGGTCGAGGAGGGGCAGCAGGCCCAGGTCGCGCAGCTCGGGGAGGGCGTCGCCGGCCGGGTGGCCGAGGGCGCGGGTGCCGAAGGCGGTGACGTAGGCGTCGTTGACGTAGCCGAGGCGGTGGTCGGGGCCGTGGACCAGGGCGACGAGGGCGGGGACTCGGTCCAGGACGTCACGTACCGGGAGGTCGTCGACGGAGGGGAGGGTGGGGGTGGTGAGGGGGGTGGGGGTGGTCGAGGGGGAGGAAGGGGCGGGGGTGGTGGTCCTCGGGTCGTCCGTGAGGTGTTCCGCGCGGGCTGCGGGTACGGAGCCTTCCCGGCGGTCGCGGGTGTCCCTGGCGTTACTCGCGTCGTGGCTGTCCTGGGCCTCTCGGGGGTCCCAGGCGTCTCGGCCATCGCGGCCGTCTCGGCCTTCGCGGGCCTCTCTGGTTTCCCGGCCCTCCCTTCCTTCCCTGCCCTCCCTGCTGTCTCGGCCCTTGTGGCCTTTGCGGCCGTCCGCTGGGCGGTCCGGGGGTGCGGCGGTTTCGCGGCGCGCTGCGGCGCGGCGCGGTGTTCCGGGGAGCCGGGCGCTCCAGCGCGTGAAGTTCACGAATCCTTGCCTCGTGTAGTCGTCGTCGGCCGGCTCCGGTTCCGGCCCGGAATCCCGGTGGTGGGCAGCGGGTGCCCGGCGTGGCGGTAGCCGCACCGTGTCTCGGCCTCCGGGGAATACAGCACTTGGGGGACAGCCTCGTGGGTGTCAGGCGGGGTGTCTGGTGGCGGGTCGGGCGGGATGGCGGCCCGCCCGGGGCCGTCGAGCGGCCGGGTGGACCCGGTCTGGGGGACCGGTCCAGGGGGGACCAGTCTGGCAGTGTGGCCGACCGGTCGACATCCGTCAGACGCCGGGATGCGGCCCGAAGTTCCGCGGACCGGTCAGTTCGACCCCTTCGGGTCGTCGCCGGGGTCGTCCGTAGCCTTTCCACCGGCCGCGAGTTCGAACTCCGCTCGGGGATGTTCGAGTGAACCGAGGGAGACGATCTCCCGTTTGAAGAGGCCGGAAAGGGTCCATTCGGCGAGGACGCGGGCCTTGCGGTTGAAGGTCGGCACCCGGCTGAGGTGGTAGGTGCGGTGCATGAACCAGGCGGGCCAGCCCTTGAGCCTGCGGCCGTAGACCTGGGCGACGCCCTTGTGCAGGCCGAGGGAGGCCACCGAACCGGCGTACGAGTGGGCGTAGGTGTCCAGGGGTTCGCCGCGCAGGCTGTGCACGATGTTGTCGCCGAGGACCCGGGCCTGGCGCACGGCGTGCTGGGCGTTCGGGGCGCACAGGGTGCCGGGTTCGGCGGCGCTGAGGTCGGGGACGGCGGCGGCGTCGCCCGCGGCCCAGGCGTGTGCGGTGCCCTCGATCGCCAGTTCGGCGGTGCAGCGCAGCCGCCCGCGGTCGGTGAGCGGGAGGTCGGTGGCGGCGAGCAGGGGGTGCGGTTTGACGCCGGCGGTCCAGACGACCGTACGGGTCGGGAAGCGCTGTCCGTCGCTGAGTACGGCGACCCGGTCGGCGCAGGACTCCAGGCGGGTCTCCAGGAGGACCTGGATGTTGCGGCGGCGCAGTTCGGCGACGGTGTAGCGGCCCATGTCGGGGCCGACCTCGGGCAGGATCCGGTCGGACGCCTCCACCAGGACCCACTTCATGTCCTCGGGCTTGACGTTGTGGTAGTACCGCGCGGTGTAGCGGGCCATGTCCTCCAGCTCGCCGAGCGCCTCGACGCCCGCGTAGCCGCCGCCGACGAAGACGAAGGTCAGGGCGGCGTCGCGGATCGCGGGGTCGCGGGTGGAGGAGGCGATGTCCATCTGCTCGATGACGTGGTTGCGCAGGCCGATGGCCTCTTCGACGGTCTTGAATCCGATGCCGTGCTCGGCGAGGCCCGGGATGGGCAGGGTGCGGGAGACGGAGCCGGGGGCGAGGACCAGTTCGTCGTACGGCAGTCTGCGCGGGCCGGTGCCCTCCTCCTCGCTGGCGAGGGTGGTGAGGGTGGCGGTGCGTTTGGTGTGGTCGATGGCGGCGATCTCGCCGACGACGAGCCGGCAGCCGGACAGCACGCGGCGCAGCGGGACGACGACATGGCGTGGCGAGATCGATCCGGCCGCGGCCTCGGGGAGGAACGGCTGGTACGTCATGTACGGGTCGGGGGTGACCACGGTGATCTCGACTTCGCCCCGCTTGAGTTCGGGTTTCAGCCGCCGCTGGAGGCGCAGGGCCGTGTACATCCCGACGTAGCCACCGCCGACAACGAGAATGCGCGCACGTTCCTTCACCACCCCATGACGCACCGGGCACCGCCGTTTGTCCACAGCCCCGGCAATTTGTGTGACCGGAGGCCGGACCTGTCCCGGCTTGGCCGGATTGCCCCGGTGGGCGGACAGGTGCGCAGGTCAGCCGGGGGGTGCCGGGTGGGGGAAGCGGGCGTAACCGGGACTTTTGCGGCTCGTACTCCGATCGGGGGGCGCTCCGTGCGGAACCTGCCCCTTCTGTATTGACTCCCGCTCAACTATGTTCGTGTCCCGACGGGGTGTAGGGGGATGCGCTCTCGGGTCCGGGAGGTGCGGGGTCCGTCAGGATCTCGCCACATGGGCCGAAGTTAGGGTTCGTTCGCCGCGCTCCGGTATCCAATGGCGGGGAGCGTCTCCGGGGGGAGACGTCGTTTACCGGGGGAAATCGTATGCATGTTCAGGACTCTCATTGGTCATCCGCGTCGGCGATCGCACCGACCGGACCGGTGGGCACGGCCGGGCCGCTGGGCCCGCCGGGCCCGATGGCGGGCGGCGGGCGCGGTGACGAGCCGCGCAGCACCCCGCTACGGGTGGACGCACAGCGCAATCTGGAGCACGTGCTGCGGGCCGCGCGCGAGGTCTTCGGCGAGCTGGGGTACGGCGCGCCGATGGAGGACGTGGCCCGGCGTGCCCGGGTCGGTGTCGGCACCGTCTACCGGCGGTTCCCGAGCAAGGACGTCCTGGTCCGGCGGATAGCCGAGGAGGAGACCTCCCGGCTCACCGACCAGGCCCGCGCGGCGCTCGGGCAGGAGGACGAGCCGTGGTCGGCGCTGTCCCGTTTCCTGCGCACCTCGGTCGCCTCCGGCGCCGGGCGGCTGCTGCCGCCGCAGGTGCTGCGGGTCGGCGTCGCCGAGGACGGTGGGGCCGACGGGGCGCGGGTTCCGGCGCAGCGGGTGCAGCCGGGGGCCGGGGAACTGCGGTTGGTGTCGGAGGAGGCGGCGGTGCATTCGGTGGCGTCGGTGGCTTCGGTGAGTTCATTGACGCCGGTGGCGTCGGTGCCTTCGGCGGCTTCGGTGGCGTCGGCGGCTTCGGTGTCCGTCGTGGACGATGCCGGTGCGGCGGCGCTGCTCGATGTCGTGGGGCAGCTGGTCGACCGGGCGCGCGCGGCGGGCCAGCTCCGGCCCGACGTGTCCGTCTCCGATGTCCTGCTGGTGATCGCCACGGCGGCGCCGTCCTTGCCGGACGCGGCCCAGCAGGCGGCGGCGTCGGCGCGGCTGCTGGATATTTTGCTGGAGGGGTTGCGGTCTCGGCCGGTTTGACGCCGAAGGCCTGGTCGGGTCCGGTCCTGGTCGGTTGGGGGCGGGCCCGGCCTCTGCGTCGGGTTGCTTGATCGGCCGCGTGGGCGTTGGACCCTTGACGCCAGGTGGCTTGATCAGGACTGGTCCGGGGTGGCTTTGAGGCGACTTCGCGGCGGTCCTGGGGGCTTGGTACCGCTTGGGGTCGCTCGGGACCGGCCGGATCGGGGTCGCTGCCGGTCCGGGTGACTCGATGAGGTGAGCGTTGGCGGTTCTGGGGGTGCGGATGCCTGTACGCCTGTACCCCTACCACGTTTTCGGGCAATTCCGGCATGCTCGTCAACTCGCTTGCGGGCGGCACCCGTTGAGCTTTCCCCGAACGGGTGACTGTCCATACGGTCGCCCCGGCAAGTCCCCTCGGACGAGTGGATGGAGCCAACCGCGGGTTACTGACGAAAAGTCGGTGTGGCACGCTGACCCGGTGTTCGGGACTGGTTGGGCAGGCGGCGGGGGCTTTGCGCGATGAGCGTTGACGGGCGCGACGAGTCACTCGGTGACGGCGACGCGGGCACCGGAGGCGAGACGACTCCGCAGGTTCCCAGCCAGGGGGGTCGGGCCGGGGGGCTCGGCGGGGCCGACGGGGGCAAGGGGAGCGGCAGGGGCGGCGCGGCGGACGCGGGGGCGGCCGGTGGGGGTGGAGCCGAAGGCGTAGTGGGGTTTCCGGCGCAAGGTGGGGAGTCCGTCGAGGGCGGCAGGGGGGTTCCCGAGCAGGGCGGGGAGCCTGTCGAGGACAGGTGGGGGTTTCCGGGGCCGGGCGGTGCGGGCGGTGGGTCCGTCGGGCGTGCGGATGGGGCCCAGGTTCCTCCGCAGGGTGGTGACCGGGTCGGTGATCGGGGTGGCGCGTCGCTCGGTGCATCCGGCGCAGGGACGTTTCTGGGACGGGGCGGTGAGCCGGGCGGCGGCGGTGCCGTACCGGCGCAGGGCGGAGGGCCGGGCGAGGGCGATCTCGCCGGGCAGGACGGCGAGGGGAGCGTGCCGCCGCAGCGGGCGTGGCGGGCCGGCGGGGTGCTGCCGCCGCCCCGGGAGATGCCGCCCGCCGACGGTGAGCTGATCGCGCGGATGCGGTCCGGCGACGACACGGCGTACGAGGAGCTGTACCGGCGCCATGCCGACGCCGTGCGCCGCTATGCCCGTACCTGCTGCCGGGACGGGCACACCGCCGACGATCTCACCGCCGAGGTGTTCGCCCGGATGCTCCAGGCGGTGCGCGGCGGCTCCGGGCCGGAGTACGCCGTACGCGCCTATCTGCTCACCAGTGTCCGCCGGGTCGCCGCGCACTGGACCAACTCCGCCCGGCGCGAGCAACTGGTCGACGACTTCGCGGTGTTCGCGGCGCAGGCCGCGCGTGCCTCGGAGGTGTCCGACGGCGACAACCTGGATCTCGGCGCGGATGTCCGGGCGATGCATGTGGCCGAGCAGTCGATGGCCATGCGGGCGTTCCGCTCGCTGCCGGAGCGCTGGCAGGCCGTGCTGTGGCACACCGAGGTCGAGGACGAGTCGCCCAGCGAGGTCGCCACGCTCTTCGGGCTGGACGCCAACGGCACCCGGGTGCTGGCCAGCCGGGCGCGCGAGGGACTGAAGCAGGCGTATCTGCAAGCGCATGTCAGCGCGACCCTGGTCGATGACGAGGCGTGCGCCCGCTATGCCGACCAGCTCGGCACCTACGCCCGTCGCAAGCTCCGTACGCGTGCCGAACGCGGTCTGCGCAAGCATCTGGAGGAGTGCGCCAAGTGCCGGCTGGCCGCCAGCCAGATCGAGGAGGTCGCCGGCGGTATCCCGGGGGTCGTGCCGCTGGCCGTCATCGGCTGGTTCGGTGCCGCCGGGTACGCCAAGGCGGTCGGGCTCATCGCCGGAGGGGCCGGTGCGGGCGCGGCGGGCGGGGCCGGTGCCGCCGCCGCGGCGAACGGGGGTGCGGCCGTCGAGGGGGTGAGCGCGCCGGTGAAGGCGGGGATCGCGGCCGGTGTGGTCGCGGTGGCCGCCGCCGCGGTGGCGCTCGCGCTGGTCGGCGACGACAGCACACCCCCGAAACCCCAGGCCAGACCGTCGGCCTCGGCCCCGGCCGCCCTGCCGGAACGCCCGGCACCGGCCCCGACCCCGGCCCGCACCTCGCCCGCACCGCCCCCGCCGCCTGCGGCCGTCCCGGTGGCGCGACCCACCCCCACCCCGAAACCCACCCCGACGCCGACCCCCTCCCCCTCCCCCTCCCCTGTGACCACTCCGACCCCCACCCCGACCCCGACACCCACGCCCACGCCCGCCCCGACACCGCCCCCGAGTCCCACTCCCACCCCGACCCCGACGCCCCCGCCGTCTCCCCCGGCGCCGGTCGTCTACCGGTGGAGCGAGCTGGCGTACGACATCACGGGCGACGGCAGCAAACCCGAGATGCGGATCGCGGAGAGCAGCTGGGTGTGGCAGCGGCAGGGGCTGTCCATCGGCGGCCGGACCTACGCCCACGGCGTCACGGTCCACGGCGACTCCTCCGTCACCATCGACCTCAATCACCGGTGCAGCGCCTACGACGCCCATGCCGGCGTCGACGACATGACGCTCACCCTCGGCAAGGTCTCCTTCTCCGTCTACGGCGGCGACGGCACCCGGCTGTGGAAGTCCGGCCCAATCGAGGGCGGCGATCCGGCGGTCCCGGTGCATGTGAACCTGACCGGCCACGACACCGTACGGCTGGTCGTCGAACCGCACAGCCCCTTCGACCGCCTGCTGCCGGTGGACTGGGCGGAGTCGCGTTTCACCTGCGTGTAGGGGGCGACGAGGGGTCGGCGGGTGGGGTGGCCGGGGTGGCGGTGGCCGGGGCGTGCCAGTCGTCCAAGCCGTCCAAACCGTCCAGGCCATCGGGGTCATCCGGGCCGTTCAGGTCGTGCAAGACGTCCTCGATGGTGAGCTTCGCGCCCCGGGCGCGCTCGGCCGTGTGGCGGTCCGGGCCGAGGGCCTCGCGGGCGGCTGCGTCGGTGCGGTCGGTCTCGGCGCACTGGGGCAGGGGGCCGGACCGGCCGTCGAGGAGGCGGTCGGCGGCGGCCAGCAGCCGGGCCGCTCGCGGGAAGTCGCCGAGCCGTGCGGACAGTTCGGCCGCGCCGTTCACCAGCCCGGCCAGCATCGACTCCGCGCAGCCCGCCGCCCTGGCCCTGTCCAGCGCCTCGGCCAGCAGCGGCAGTCCCCGCGCGGGGCCGGACTCCGCGGCCGTGACCAGCGCGGTCAGCCAGCCCAGCGCGGCGGTGAAATGCGGCGGCGGGGTGCCGAGGGCGCCCTGTCGGCGGCTCGCCTCGCACCAGGCGCGCGCCTCCCTGATGTCCCCGGCGTCCAGCGCGATCTGCGCCCGCATCAGCGCCACATAGGCCCGCGCGTCCGGGACGCCGTACCCCTGCGCGGCCCGGTCCGCCTCCTCCAGCCGGGCCACGGCCGCGGAGCGGTCGCCCGTGCGGTACGCGATCTCCGCGAGGCGGACCATCAGGAACGGCGTCTCGGCGAACGCCCGCACCTCGTAGGCGAGCCGCAGCGCCTCCTCGTACTCCCCGCGGGCCTCCTCGAAGCGGCCGGCCGGCATCGCCGCCTCGCCCGCCGCGCTGCACACCTGGGCCCGCAGCCAGCGGTCGCCCGACCGGCGGCCGAGCCCGCGCAGCTCGGCCAGGTCGTCGTCCACGCCCTCCATGCCGCCCAGCGCGTCGACCAGGAGATGCACCCGGAACATCAGGGTGGCCGCCAGCTCCCAGTCACCGCCGAACCGGCGGCAGTTGCCGATCGCCGCCTCCAGGACCGGCAGCGGGTCGATCCTGTCCCGGCGGTGGAAGGCGGTCAGCGGCCACAGCAGTCCCGGCATCCGGGCCGCCTCCGGACCGCCCCGCTCGTAGCGAGCGCGCAGCCGGTCGACGTACTCCTCGGACCTGGGGTCCGCGAGCCCGTCCATCGGCTCGGTGTCGGACCCCAGGAAGAGGTGCAGCATCCGCAGGTGGGTACGGAGGGCCTGGTGGGGGTGGGGTGCCGCCTCGGCGGCGGCTGCGAGGTAGATGCCGATGAGGTCGAACGGGGCGGGCTCGCCGTCCTCGGCCGGGGCGTCGGTCGCCGCGAGCCGCAGCACGCTCTCGATCCAGCGCACGCCCTCCTGGCGGTAGTTGCGCAGCCACCAGAACCAGCCCATGGCGAGGGCGAGGTCACCGGCCTCGGCCTCCTTGCCGGTGGTGATCGCGCGCTGGAGCGCCGCGCGGATGTTGTCCAGCTCGGTCTCCAGGCGGGCGATCCAGGGGAGTTGTCCGGCGGAGCGCAGCAGCGGGTCGGCCTCGCGGGCGAGGGCGCGGGCCCACGCGAGGTGCCGGGCCTCGGTGTCGGCGCGGCGCGCGGGGGTCTCGGCGGCGCGCTCGGCCGCGTACTCCTGGATGGTCTCCAGCATGCGGTAGCGCATGCTGCCGCCGCCGTCGCGCTCGTACGGGGCGGCGGCCACCAGGGACTTGTCGACCAGGGCGCCCAGCAGCTGCGCGGTCCGGTCGCCGCCGCAGACGGCTTCCGCGGCGCCGAGGTCCCAGCCGCCCGCGAAGACGGAGATCTCGCGCAGCGTCTCCCGCTCCGGCTCGTCCAGCAGGTCCCACGACCAGTCGACGACCGCGCGCAGGGTCTGCTGGCGGGGCAGGGCGGTGCGGCTGCCCGCGGTGAGCAGGCGGAAGCGGTCGTCGAGCCGGTCGGCGATCTGGCGCGGGGTAAGCATCCTGAGCCGGGCCGCCGCCAGCTCGATGGCCAGCGGCAGTCCGTCCAGGCGGCGGCAGATCTCCTCGACCGCCGCCCGGTCGCGGAGCACGGTGTCGGGGTCGGGGCGGACCGCCGACGCGCGCTCCGCGAACAGCCGGTGTGCCTGGTCGGGCCGCAGGGGTTCGACCGGGCGCACGGACTCGCCGGGGACGCCCAGGGGTTCACGGCTGGTGGCGAGGATCGTGAGCCCCGGGCAGTGGGTGAGGAGGGTTTCGGCGAGGCCGGCCGCCGCGCCGATGACATGTTCGCAGTTGTCAAGGATCAGGAGCTGTCCGCGCGGGGCGCAGTGCTCGATCAGCAGGGCGACCGGGTCGTCCTGCGGGGCCGCCAGGTCGTTGGTCATGAGCAGGGTCTCGCGCAGACCGAGCGCGTCGACCACCGCGCCTGGCACCGCCTCCGGCCTGTCGAGCGGGGCCAGCTCGACGAGCCACGCCTGCGGGAGCCCGGCGGCGGCTTCCTCGGCGAGACGGGTCTTGCCAGAGCCTCCTGGTCCGGTGAGCGTGACCAGTCGTGCCCTGTGCAATTCGGAACGAAGCGCGTCGAGTTCGAGTTCCCGGCCCACGAAAGAGTTAAGTCGGGGACGGATGTTGCCGGTGCGGGCGGGCTGTTCGGGGGGTGGGGGTGGGGTCTCCGGCTGGGGCGGGGGCGGTTGGTGCGTGTACGCCGGATGGGGCGGGGTTTCCGGACGGGGCGGGGTCGCCGGATGGGAAGGGGTGCTGGACGGCCGGAGCGAGGCGGTCTCCCAGAACCGGGCGTCCCGCCGGAGCCCGGCATCCGGTACTGCCCCGGCATCCCGTAGCGCCCCGGCATCCCGTGGTGACCCGGCGTCCGGGTCGAGCAGTTCGGCGTGCAGGGAGCGTAGTTCCGGGCCGGGGTCGGTGCCGAGGCCGTCGGCGAGGGTGCGGCGGGCCCGTTCGTAGGCGGCGAGCGCGTCGGCGCCCCGGCCGCTGTCCCGCAGGGCCCGGACGAGGTGGGCGTGCAGGGTCTCGTCGTACGGGTGCACGGCCGTCAGCTCGGACAGTTCCGGTACGACGTCCTGGGCGCGGCCCCGGGCCAGGTCGGCGGCGATACGGGCGCGGGTCGCGGCCAGGCGCAGCGTCTCGGGGCGGGCGGCGGCGGTGCGGTCGGGGAGGTCGGCGAGGGCGGGGCCGCGCCACAGGGCGAGCGCGGCGGCCAGATCGCGGGCGGCGGCCGAGGCGTCGCCCGCGTGCAGCGCGGCGATGCCCCGGCGGGTCAGCCCCTCGAAGACGAAGAGGTCCACGTCGTCCTCGGCCGCCGTCAGACGGTAGCCGCCCGGCTCGCTGACCACGGCGTCCTTGCCGACGGCCCGGCGCAGACGGCCGACCAGCGCCTGAAGGGCGGCCGGCGGATCCCGCGGGGGCTCGTCCGTCCAGATCCCGTCGATCAGCGCCGCGGGGGCGACGGCCCGTCCGGTACGCACCGCGAGCGCGGCGAGCAGCGCCCGCACCCGCGCACCGCCGAGCGCCAGGGCGACGCCCTGTTCGTCCCACGCCTCGGTGACACCGAGGATTCCGTACCGCACCGGCCCATTGTCCCCGGGAGGCGGTCGGTGGGGCCGCCCCAGGGGAAGCGCGGCGGCGCCGGGGCCCGGTCCGGCCTACCCCCTGCGCACGACCCCGGCGCCCAGCGCCCCCCGCTGGGGCGTGATCCCCGCCGGTACGGCACGCGCGCGGGCCGGGGTTCCGGTCCAGCAGGTGCCCCGGCGGGCCAGGAGGCGGCGGAGCCACAGTTCGAGGGAGACGAGGTCGGCGAGGCCGTCGACGGGGACGGGTTCGCCCTGGGCGGCCTCCCGCAGGGCCTTGCGAACGACCCGGGCCTCCACCAGGCCCGCCTCGGCCAAGAGCGGCGTTTCGAACAGCTCGATCAGGTGGTCGACGGAGACGCGCAGGCCGGTGCGGGCGGCAGCGGCGGCGGGCGCGCCGGAGGGGGCGCCCCAGCCGGGCGGGAGGTCGCCGACGCCGGCGCCCTTGAGGACCGTACGCAGGATCGCGGCGCGTGCGCCCGGCTGGACGCGCAGGGCCTCGGGGAGGGCGCGGCAGGCGCGGACGACCTGGTTGTCGAGGAAGGGGGTGTGCAGGCGCTGGAAGCGGATCTCGGCGGCCTGTTCCAGGATGCGCAGGTCGGCGGCGTGGCGGGCGAGGGCGGCACGCGCGCGGAAGTCGCCGGGGCGCTGGCCGGGGCCCTGGACGCCGGAGCGGCCGGGTTCGCTGTGCAGGCGAACCGATACTTCAGCCAGTGCTTCCCCGGTCAGCCAGCGGGCCGCCGGGCCGGGTCTCGCCCAGGTGAGGGCGGCGAGGGAGGCGCCGACCGCGCCGCCGGGCTCGTCGAAGCGGCGGTCCATGAGGAGGTCGGCGAGGCCGTTGACCCCGGTGCGGTAGGGGGTGCGGGCCAGCCGCCGGGCCGCGCCGTACACGCGCGGGGGGACCAGGACCGAGCCCTCCGCCTTGGCGAGGGCGGCGACCGGGCGGAGCAGGTGGCGGCGTTTGCGGTCCAGCAGGAGGTCGGCGAGCCGGGCCGGGTGGGCGTCGAGGACCTGGCGGGCGCCGTAGCCGGTGAAGTGGTCGGCGCTGCCGGCTCCGAGGCGGGCGCGGTGCCGGGCGGCGGACACCAGGCTGGTGCCGGGTTCGTCGGTGAGCGGGCCGTCCAGGTCGGCGTAGGGGAGGGTCTCCTCGCCGCCCGCGACCACCACGTGGTGCAGGCGCGGGTTGGCGGCCAGTTCGCCGGCCCGCTGCACCTCGGCCTCGCGGCCGGCGACGGCCAGGTCGTTGAAGGTGACCGCCAGCAGCCGCTCGCCCGCGCCCGTGCCGTGTCCCAGGACCGTGCCCGGCATGCCGGGCAGTCCGGCGGCGAGCAGGGCGAGGGTGGCGGAGGCGGGGCCACCGGAGAGGTCGGCGCCGATCCCGGGGACCGGCATCCCGCGCGAGGCGCGCCGTTCGGTGGGCCCCATGCCGGGCACCGGGCCGGGGTCGATGCCCGCGCCGGGGACGTGCCGGGGCGCCGACAGCCGGGCGCGTACGGCGTCCACCAGGGCGTCCCGTACGGCGTCCACGGCGCGCTCGGGGTCGGCGGGCGGGGCCGCGACCGCGAGGGAGGCCACGGGCTCGTATCCGGCGATCTCGCGGGCCCCGGCGCGCAGGATCAGCGCGTGTCCCGGCGGAACGCGCCGTACGCCGTCGTACGGCGTGGAGTCGTGCAGGGCGGCCGGGACGTCGGGGGCGGCGAGCAGGGCGGCGAGATGACCGAAGTCGAGGTTGGCCTCGACGAGGTCGGCGAGCGGCAGGGCGGCGGTGGCGTAGGCGGTGCCGCCCGCCCAGGGGGTGTGGAAGACCGGGCGGGCGCCCGCGAGATCGCCGCAGACGGTGATCCGGCGGCCGGACTGGACGACGGCCGTGTAGCTGCCGGGCCAGGCGGTCAGATGGCGCAGCGCGCCGCCGCGCGCGGCGAACAGGGCGACGCGCAGCTCCTCGTCGCCGGCCGCGCAGGTGCCGAGGACGGCGACCCGGGTCTGCGGGTCGACGGAGACCACCCGGACCTCGTCGGGGCGCCAGTCACCGACCGCCCAGAGCGGATCGGGGTCGCCCCACAGGAGCTGCGAGCCCACCGGGTGCAGGGTCTCTCCGTCGGGGCCGGTCGCCCCGGCGGTGCCGCTGCCGATGGCGGACGCGGCGGTACTGCTCCATCCCACCAACCACCGCATCGACGCCTCCACAGGCTGTGGACAACCAGTGCACCGCATGAACCGGTTCCCCATGCTGCCACGAAGAACGCGAAGTGGCGGGGCGGCGGAGCCGCTTGCGGGCAGCGGAACATACGCTCGCGCGCGGGGCGTTATCCGACCGAACACACGGGCGGGACCTGGTCATCGCGACTCGAATGCGCCCCCATGCCACGCCCCCAAAGCACCCAACGCGCCGTCAATTCGTATGGTGGGAGGGGTGATCGACAGAGCGGGGCAGGGTCGATTTTCGGCCAATTCGAGGCCGCGAGCAGAACGACGGAACGGCTTTGGACACGCTCCGTCGATGCTCTGCGCACCGCCCGGCGGTGCGCGGTCCGGGGGGGCGCGGTGCGCCCCCCCGGCCCGGAGGGCCGCCCCGCGGGGTCAATCGGGGGGGGACCCCCCCCCCCAGGGGCCGGTGCTCGGGGCGCGCCCCCCC